>JAUNIU010000141.1 GCA_030523265.1 Eubacteriales bacterium
GCCACATTAGAAAAAGCAGAGAAACAAGAGAGCCAGAGATCGGAAAAGGAAGAGAAGCTGGAGCGTTGGGGACGGATGGGGACCTGGTTTCAGACATTTTGCTGGATGCATATTCCTATCATAGGATTTTGGTATATGATGGTGGTGGCAATCCGCAAAAAGACTCCGCCGGAAAAGCGGGCTTTTGCGAAAGCCTATGTACTGTACCGGATCCTGGTACTGCTGTTGGCACTCACCATTTTATATATATTCTATCGTATGGGATTGAGTTTCGTAGAGCAGATATTAATGTATATTGACGCCCATTAATGGGAAAAGAGCGTTTGCAAAATAGGTATTTACCTATAGAGCAAAGGCTCTTTTTTGGTTGAATGGGAAGATGTCACTTGTACGGCTACGCTTGGTATCGGGTGGCGTCAAAGACTGCGCGGATTAGTTCAAATGCTCCATGATCGAGATCAGGTGCTCCTGCAGATCGGAGGAAAGTCTTTGAAATAAATAGAGAAGATGGGCTTCCTCCAGTGTCAGTTCTAAATTGGATATATTTTCCACAGATTTATCTTCCGGAGAATAGTCAATCAGGTAGTCAACGGAGGTGTGGAAGAAGGCAGCAAGGTTTTTCAGGGTTTGCAGATCTGGTTCCGCCAGATCGTTTTCGTACTTATAAATGGACTGCTGGCTCAGATTAAATTCTTCCGCCAGCTTTTGCTGGCTGAGATTTCTGGCATTACGTAACTTCTTAAGATTCTCCATTGGAATACCTCCTTTTCTAGTATTTTTCCACAAAATTTTAATTTAATTCTAACAACCATAGGTACATATGACTAAAAATGAAAAGTTGTTATTTACAACAACTTTTGGTTGTGATAATATAAGTGTCGTAAATGGTTCTGAGTAAAAGAAATATAGATAGGTGTTTGCTTATGATTGATTTTCATGCTCATATTTTGCCTGGAATTGATGACGGAAGTAAGGATATTCTTGAAACCAAAGAGTTGTTAAAAATGGAATATCAGCAGGGTGTACGGCAGGTCCTGGCGACGCCACACTTTTATGCTAACCATGAATCAATATCACATTTTCTTGAAAAGCGAGAAGAGAGTAAGAGGCAGTTGGAGGCTTTGGTGCAGACAGACACCAGACTTCCGGAGCTGCGTATGGCAGCCGAGGTGTATTATTTTCCAGGTATGGGAAAAGCAGAGATGTTATCCAGGCTGTGTATGGAAGACAGTTCCCTGATCTTGATTGAATTGCCGTTTGCACAGTGGACAGGTGGAATGTATGAAGATGTGAAAAATATCATGGAAAAGCAGCACTTAACTGTCATGTTGGCGCATGTGGAACGCTATGTGGAATTTCAAAAAGATAATTCCATATGGGATGCGATGATGAAATTGCCTTTGTATCCGCAGATCAATGCAGGAAGCCTGATTGGACGCGGGAAAAAGCGTCGGTTTGATCTGAAATTTATCCGGTCCGGTACGTCGTTTGTATTAGGGACGGATTGCCATAATATGGTATCCAGACCACCGAATATGGAAGGGGGCAGAGCTGTCATCGCCGGAAAACTGGGAGACGGCTATTTAGAGAAGATCGATGCCCTCGGAAGGGAGTTGTGGGATCATGCGTAAGAAAGAATCCGGAAAAATCATTTTCCTTTTGGCAGGAATGGTGGTTTTCATGGGAATTTTTTGGCTGGCGGTAAGGGGACTGGAGAAAGTGATTCCGGATCAGGCGGCGGAAAGCCAGAAAGCCTTTCTACAGGAACCGACTACGGCTCCGCAGGTTCGCGGGACGCTGAAGCTGGATGGGAAAAAGTATGATTATACCGATGAGATTTCCACATATCTGTTGCTGGGAATTGACATGAGCGGGCAGCCGCAAGAGGGGACGCAGGAATATCAGGGAGGAATGGCAGATTTTTTACTGCTGGCTGTATTTAACCGGACAAAAGAAACATATGGATTTCTGCAGTTAGACCGGGATACCATGACAGATATTACCATGATGCAGGCAGATGGCAGTGGATATGCCAGTGCCCGGATGCAATTATGTACGGCACATTGGTATGGAGGAAGTCCAGACCAGAGCTGTGAAAATACGGTAGCAGCTGTGTCAGATTTGTTAGGCGGAGTAGAGATTGATGGGTATTATGCGTTGGGGATGGAGGCGATCCCCATGTTAAATCATGCGGTTGGTGGCGTGAAGGTCACCATCGAGAGTGATTTTTCTAAGGTAGATCCGTCTATGAAACTGGGGGAGACTATCGTACTCAGCGATGAACAGGCTTATACGTTTTTGCATGACCGATATGATGTGGAGGATGAAACCAATGTATCCCGGATGCAACGACAGAGGCAATATATGAAGTCGTTGTTTCAGACGGTACAAGCCAGATCAGAAACAGATCCCGATTATATCAATACAATATACCGACAGTTGGAGGAAGTGGCGGTCAGTGATATGACAGGCAAAACCATTTCTAAGATCGTCAACCGGGTGGCAAAAGGAGAAAATCAGGGAATACAGGTTTTGACAGGCAAATCCCAGACCGGGCAGGCATTGGGGGATGGAATAGATCATATGGAATTTTATCCAGAGAAAGATTCCATACGGGAGGTCATGACCGCATTATACAGCTTAGTGGAGAGAAGCCGGCAGAAAGGAAATACAGATGAAACAGCAGACAGATAATGTACAAATCAGTGAAACAGAAGACGAGATCGAGATTGATCTGGTCGAATTACTCTTTTATTATCGCAGCAAGCTGCTGTGGATCATAGGGGCATTGGTGATAGGGGCGCTGGCAGCCGGACTGATCACCAGATATGCCATCACACCCAAATATTCTGCCACTTCTAAATTATATATGGTATCTTCCTCCAGTGATTCGGTGGTGGATCTGACCGATCTGAATATCGGTACATCCCTGTCATCGGACTACGAAGAATTAATTAAGATCCGGCCGATCTTTGAGGACATCATACGGGAAAAGCAACTGGATTACACCTATGAAGAATTATTAGGCATGACATCCATTGCTACGCTGACAGACACCCGCATTCTCACTATCACGGTCACCAGTACCGATCCTGGGGAAGCGATGACAGTATCCAATGCCTTGGCAGATAAAGCAGTATCAAAGCTGCCGGAATTGATGGATACTTCGGAGCCCAATATTGCGGAGTATGCTATATTACCGGATAAACCCAGTTCACCAAGTTATTCCAAAAACATCCTGGTTGGTGCCATGGGGCTGTTGGTGTTGACTTTGGCAGTCCTGACCTTCTTCTATACTACAGATGATACCATGAAGTCTGCGGAAGATGTGGAGGCAGCATTTGGAATCATGCCATTGACGGTGATTCCGGAGAGCGATATCGGTATCCTCTCTGAGAAGATAGAAAAAGAGGAAAGCAAAAAGAGAAAGCGGCGAAAACGTCACAGGAGACAGAAACTGAAACTGACGGCGGCACAAAAGAGAAAGTAGAGGAATGTCTATGAGTACACTAAATATTTCCAATATTCCGGAACTTCCCTATGCGGTGGAAGAAGCAGTGAACCGTCTTCGGGTGAATATCAGTTTCCTGGGAAATGATGTCAGGAAGATCATGGTGGTCAGCACGATGCCAAATGAGGGGAAAAGCTTTGTGGCGATGCAGCTGTGGCACCAGATGGCAAAGACAGGGACGCCGACGGTTTTGCTGGATGCGGATCTGCGAAAGTCCATTATGACAGATAAATATGGAATTACCCAGGATACAGGGGAAAAGATCAAGGGGACATCCTACTGTCTGGCACATGATATTCCCATAGAAGAAGCAATCTGTCATACAGATATTGCGACCGGGGATATTTTGCCAAATGTAGATAATGTAATCAATCCTTCCATGTTATTAGAGAGTGACCGGTTTGCGCAGTTGTTAGAGTATATGTCGGAGCATTATCGGTATACCTTTATCGATAGCCCTCCGCTGAATCTGGTTTCCGATGGAGAACGGATCGGCAATCTCTGTGATGGTGCTGTCCTGATCGTACGTGGAGGAATGACTTCCAAAGGAATGGTGCGACATTCCATCCGACAATTGGAGAGAGCGAATTGTCCATTACTGGGTATCGTTCTCAACCGGGTGGAGGGGGCAAAGAGTGGTTACTACTATAAGAGATATGGTGGGAAATACTATGGTGGAAAATATTATACCAATCAATATTATTATGGCGGTAGCAGATAAACTCTCATAAAAATGTGTGAGTCCTCTGATGGTTCCACCGAATCATCAGTTACTCAAATATATATCTTTGATGAGAAAGGAGGGAAAGGAAAATGAAGGCATTGAAAAAGGTTTTTGTATGCGCGTTGGCAGCAGCACTGACGATCACTTCCGCAAGTGCCGCTTCTGCCGCAACGGCAAGTCCCACCAAAGCAAAGAAGCCTGTCTACCAGAAAAATGTTTCTGCTGGTAAGGTAACAGTGACTACGACTGCAAAGGGTGCCGCTACCGTTACAAAGGTTGCCAACAAAAAGAGTGTCACCGTACCTTCTAAGGTTACGGTAAATGGAGTTACTTATACGGTAACTACATTGGGTGCAAATGCATTTGCTAAGGCAAAGAAAGTCACAAAAGTGACAGTTCCTGCCACGATCAAGACAGTGAAAAAGAACGCATTTAAGGGTGCGAAAAAGCTGAAGACAATCACCATCAAGTCTAAGAAGTCGATCAAGGTGGAAAAAGGAGCATTTAAGGGTCTGAATACAAAGAAGATGACCATCAAGGCACCAAAGATGTCTAAGAAAGAGCTGAAGAAGTTTAAGACAACTTTGAAGAAAGCTGGTTTCAAGGGCAAAGTAAAATAAGAGAAGATAATTTTTTATGTTTTCTCAATGAAATTCCTCTGATTGCGAGTGAGGTGTTTACACCTCGCTTCGCAATTTAGAAAAAAGTATGGAGGGGAGTCATGTACCGAAAGAGGGCCAGAGGCTGGCTAAAACATATTGATTTCTGGTGTATTGATCTGGTGTGTTTTCAGTTGGCTTTCATGATTTCTTATGTGATGCGTCATGGATATGCAAATCCCTATGGTTTGTTATTATATCGCAATACAGCCATCATCGCGGTATTTGTTCAAATTTTTACATTTTTGTTTTTTAATACCTTTCATAATGTGCTTCGTCGGGGCTATTATCGGGAATTTATCAATACATTAAAGACCACGATGATTGTCATGATGATCATCGTTTTTTATTTGTTTACGATTCGGCAGGGGGGAACTTATTCCCGGATCGTATTAATCGCGAATACAGGATATTACTGGGCATTGATCTATTTGTTCCGTAATATTTGGAAATATATATTGAGAGAGCAGGCCAGACGTAATGTGGGCAGATGCTCGATGGTTTTGATTACCACCAGGGAACAGGTGCGAAAGACACTGACGAAACTGATCGAGAGAAATGTCAATGAATATCAGATTCTGGGGGTGATTCTGCTAGACCGGAAAGAGATGTTTGGAGAGATCTGTGGGGTACCGGTGGTGGCAAACCGGGATACGGCTGCGGAGTATCTGTGCCGGGGCTGGGTAGATGAAGTGTTTATCGATGTAATCCCGCAAAAGGATATGGCAGGAAGTCTGGAGGAGATCATGCAGGTGATTCCACAAATGAATATTGTGGCACATTTGCGGATCGATATACCGGAGGAATTTCACGGACAAAAGAGAGAGCTGCAACGAATTGGCGATTATGCCGTATTAACCATGAGTGCCAATACACTCAGTATCCGTGATGCTTTGATGAAACGTCTTCTGGATATTATAGGTGGGTTGGTGGGATGTATGCTGGCAGTCCTTCTGACCGTGATCCTGGGACCAGTGATCTATCTGAAATCACCAGGAAATATTTTTTTCTCACAAGTGAGAGTAGGGCGTAATGGGAAACGATTTAAAATATACAAGTTTCGCAGTATGAAACGAAATGCCGATGCTCTGAAGGCAGAATTGGCCGGGCAGAATGAAGTGGAGGATGGCATGATGTTTAAAATCGCAAATGATCCCCGGATCATCGGGAGCGAGAAGGGACCAGGCAAAGGAATCGGAAACTTTATCCGCAAATATTCCCTCGATGAGTTTCCCCAGTTTTTTAATATCCTGAAGGGGGATATGAGTCTCGTAGGAACCAGACCGCCTACGGAAGATGAGTGGGAAAAATATGACTATCACCATCGCAGCAGAATGTCCATCAAACCGGGACTGACCGGAATGTGGCAGGTGAGTGGGCGCAGCGATATTAAGGATTTTGAAGAGGTGGTGGCACTGGATAAACAGTATATCGAGGAGTGGAGTTTTGGACTGGATCTCAAGATTTTACTGAAGACGATATGGGCGGTATTTCAGAAAGAGGGAGCGAGGTAAGGGGAAGATGGATACTGCGAAAACAAAAGTAAAAATCATCATTGCAGCACACAAACCATATTGGATGCCAGCAGATGACATTTATGTTCCGATGCAGGTGGGTGCTGCCGGAAAAGAAAATATTGGATTTGCAAGAGATGATTCTGGAGAAAATATTTCCCTTAAAAATCCATCCTTCTGTGAATTGACGGGATTATATTGGGCATGGAAAAATTTAGACTGTGATTATATCGGATTGGTACATTACCGAAGACATTTCTCATCCAAAAGCGGGATTCGGAAAAAGATATCTCATAAGAAGGATGTCGTGTTATCCGATCAGGATGTGAAAACTCTCGTCCCGAAGTACCGGGTTTTATTACCCGGAAAAAGACGTTATTATATTGAGTCTTTGTATTCTCATTATGCCCATACGCATTATGCCGAACATCTGGACATGACCAGACGGATCATAGCCAGACAATGCCCGGCGTATATTGCATCCTTTGATCAGATTATGAACAATACTTCCGGATATATGTTTAATATGTATGTGATGGAGAAATCGTTGTCGGATGCATATTGTGAATGGTTGTTTCCCATTTTATTTGAATTAGAAACCA
>JAUNIU010000142.1 GCA_030523265.1 Eubacteriales bacterium
CTCATCCAAGAGAAAATGAGGTTAGTAATACTAATAAAAAATCAAAAGATGTAACAAATATTAAAGAGGTTGAAATAGAAGGAAAAAAGATAATAGATACAGTTAATTTAAATTTGAATGATTTAACAACTACATGTATGGAAAAAAGTCCTGAAATTGATAATTTTATTGAAGACAGTGATGATGTGATTGAAGGAGTAGTTGAGAGTGTTGAATATTTCGATTGTAATGGTTTGCCTTGGAGTTGTTTGCATGTAAAGACAATGGATTCGCTTTTTGGAAACATCAAAAAAAGAGAAAAGGTTGAAATATATGTAATGGAAGGTTATACATTTTCAGATTACACTCAAAAGTATCTTATTGAATATACTGGTGATGAGCGGGGAATGCATCAGATTGGGGATAAATCTATTTATATTTTATCAAAGGAGTCCCCAGATTCTGTTTTTGGTGAAAATGTATATATGAGAACGTATAGTTGCTTTTCTGAATATCGTTATGATGAACTAAAAAACAAATATATAGAATATGATTTTAAGGGTGATACCAAGGAAAGTTCAAGGGATTCCTTAGTTAATTTAATAAAAAATTATTTTGGAAATTAATTTTGAGGGTACAATGTACAGTTAATAAAATATTGTTTGTAAAATATTAGAAGCTAACGAGGAAATGGGTGAGGAGAATGGACAATATTCAGATCAAACCAAATTCAGAGTTGACGGAGAAATGGGATTTGGTTAAGCGCGAAATAGGCCATCGTCGTCAGTTGGTCTTGTTTTTGACCGATAATTCAGAGGAATGTATTGATTTATATGCGTTATTTTTAAGAGATCGGATGCCTGTGATTATGATAGAGGCTCAAATATCTGAGAAAAAGCGGCATGGTCTGATAGAAAAGTTTCACCCCTCCTGGATCGTTATGCCGGAAAAGCAGGATCAGCTTGGGATGCAAAATATTACGAGAGATGGAGTGCCCTATCAGAAGATAACCAGATATCACCATTACACGTTGAGGAAGAATAGTAAACAGGATATATGGAAATTACATACGCTTGCTTCGGAAATTGCAGTATTATTATCCACTTCCGGGAGTACCGGGGAGGGCAAATTTGTCAAATTAAGTTATGATAATCTGTTCATCAATGCACAGTCCATTATATCCAGTTTAGGTATGCAAAAGGGGGACAGAGCTGCCCTGATGCTGCCCATGGCTTATTCTTATGGGCTGTCTGTGGTGAATAGTTGTCTGCTGTCAGGCGGTACTTTGTTATCGCCCAGAGGAAATATCACACATAAAAAGTATTGGGATGATTTGGAAAAGGGCAGGGTCCAGTCCATCTGTGGTGTGCCCTATACCTATGAGTTATTAAAGAAGTTAAGAGTGTTTGACCGACCTCTGAAAGATCTGAAACTCATAACGCAGGCAGGCGGTAGGTTATCTGTAAATATCAGGTCTTATCTCTTGGCGGAGTTAGAAAGGCGACGAAAACAAGGTCAAAATATTGATTTTGCGATAATGTATGGACAGACGGAGGCAACTGCCAGAATGAGCAGCTATTTTGTCAATCATCATCTGGATAAAGCGGACAGTGTTGGGAAAGCAATATCCGGAGGCAGGTTTTTGATCGAGGATAGAGATCCTTCCGGTGTGGGAGAAATTGTATATGAGGGCGGAAATGTGTATATGGGTTATGCAACCACTTGGAGGGATCTGCTGGCAAAAGATGCCAAGGATGAGGCAGGGACAAGTTTCAGACTGCATACGGGAGATATTGGGAGATTGGATGCGGATGGATATTTATATATCGTGGGTCGGAAAAAGAGAATCATAAAACGATACGGATATCGGATTCCACTGGATGAATTGCAGGAAGAAATTTCAAAAAAAGCAAACTGTCCTTTGATATGTGTGCATGGGGAACAGGAAGCGTTGGATCGCATTTATATTGTGGCAGAACAGGAAGCTTATATGCAGGATGCCGCTGTATTGCAGCGGCTCATTGAACCCGTGTTAGGAGAATATCATATCAGATCCAATGATTATTGTATCGTAAAAATATCCGGTTTTGCCAGAAATTCGTATGGGAAACCGGATTATAAAGCCATATATCAGATGGTAGAAAGAGAGGTAGGCATATGAGTTATCAGTTAAGGGGAGTCCGAAAAGAAATCCGCGATATCTTGCGTATGACAATGATCCTGATGACAGGTGCCTTTCAGGAAAAATACCAGCAACCAAAATTCGTGGAGAACAGTGCGGAGGAAACATATTTTCGGAAGATTCTAACGCTATTGGAGGAAAAAAATATTAATGAAGCAGAGAATTGTTTAATGGAGTGGATCGAAATGCCGGAATTATCCCAAAGGAATGAGGTGATCCAGGCATCCATGTATTTTTATCAATCGGTGAACGAGCTGACCGATGAGCAGTTAGAACAGGCAGATTATAGCCGGGAGGAAATATTGGAGGGCATTCAGTTTGTATTAGAGACTGTGGGTGTAAACACAGCGAAAGGAGTTATATGAAAAAAAGTATTATAGCAGGTATTTTATGTATCACGTTAGGTATCACAGGCTGTATTACCTCCTGTGAAGTGAGGGAACAAGAGGAGAAAAAGAGTGATGCGGCTTCTCCTTCTGCGCAGCCAACCGAAGTGGCAGATTCCGCAGAGACAGAGGGGATACTTCCTTCCAGAACAGAGAAAAAAACGGTGATGGAATCCTTTGGTGTGCTGCTGACGGAGGAAAACATGAAATCCACACAGAAAATATATTCTTTGAAAGAATATGATGAGGTACGCAATAATGATGTGTCTGACTGGAAGGATAAACAGGGAAATTATAAATATCCCAAAGGCTATAGGATTGCATGTATTCCTCCCTTGTATCGAAGTCTGGTTGCCCAACAGATGCCAGAGAAATTGTTGAAGGAGATCAGCACGGAGGAGTTGTATCAGCTCATTGTAGATGCTCCCGGAGACTGGCGTAATGTTTCTTATATGTATCTGGGCATGTTAGCTTCCTATTATGAGTACTATAACTTTATGAAAAATTTTATGGAGCGTGAGGATGCTGCAGAGGTGGTGCATCAGCATTATGTGCAGTATACGAGGGAAGAAATTGAGAAGTATTCCAAACGTTATCAGAAGGACTCACTCTATGGGACGGAGCGAAGAAAAAGAGATGCATTTCAACTGACAGAGGGGATGGAATGGTTCTTTCTGTATCAGGAAGGGAAAGAAGTGCCGGATGAGGCTGTGTTGGGTTATGAGACATTAAAAGACTGGGCACAGGGGAATATACAGGAGACAGCTGACACACCATCCCCGGAGGAAACGGGAGCGGCTCCGACTCCGGTTCCGACAGCACCTGCCAGAACTGCAGAAAAAACGGTGAAAGAAGCGTTTGGAGCCTGGCTGGTCAGTGATAAAATCATAGAATGGCGTGAGAAGGAGTATGCATCCCGGGAATATGAAGAAATACGGTACGATGATCTGTCGGAATGGAAGAAGAAACAGGGTGGCTATACGTACCCGAAAGCATATGAAATTTGTTTCGCTCCGGGGATAGGAGACAGCTTCTTTGCTGCACAGCAGATGCCACAGGCGTTGTTAGATGAGATTAGCACGGAAGAATTGCTGCAGTTAATTCTGAACGCACCGGGTGGCTGGGATAATACGTATGATTCGTATTTGCAGATGCTATCGTATTACTATGGATATTATGGCTTTCTGCGGGATCTGATGGATCGGAAGGATGCTGCGGAGGTGGTGCATCAGCAATATCAGAAATATACGAAAAAGGAACGGCAAAAGTATTCCAAACAGAATCATTCCTGGCAGCCGAAGAATCAATCACAGATGCGGGAACGAGGAAAGTTTCAGTTGACAGAGGGTCTGGAGTGGTTCTTCCGGTATCAGCAGGGGAAGAAGGTGCCGGACGAGTGGATCTTCGGGTATGAGTGGCTGGAGGAGTTGGAGCTTTATGGTTAAAGTAAGAGAAATCAAAATCTATTGTGTGCCAGGAAAAAGATAACAGTGGAAATAAAAACAAGTATAATGCATATCTGTTGGCTTTTTAGAGGGGGATTCCTGATAAAGAAGCGGCGGCCGCTGTACTAGCAGAGGGGAGGCAATGTATTTTTGTCAATCGGTGAATGAACTGACGGATGAGCAGTTAGAACAGGCAGATTACAGCAGGGAGGAGGATACAAATGATAAGAAGAAATACCAGAAAGAGGAAAAAGTCATATCATCCGGGGGAGCAATGGATGAAATACCTTTCCGTCGTGCTTTGCATATGTATGAGTATTTCGATTGAACTGGGTAACACCATGATATGTTTCGCAGATGCGAACACGTCATTTGCTGAATCGGACTATGCGGCGATGTTTTGTGTGTCAGGTGCGGTCGTAGAAAACGGAGAAAAGAAGTATAGCAATCCGATGGAAGGCAACGATTTATGGAATATCCGCGATGGCATTATGTTTCAGCTTGAAAACGCGGAAACCGTCAGGATGAGTGCGAAAAACGAGGGAGAAGTATTTGAGTCGGAGGATGCGATCTATTCCCGGTCAAATTATAGTATGGCTGCATCAACCAATAAATACAGTGGTGTGCTGGTGGCGGAAAAGAAAATTAACATTTCCGGTCAGACCAGTCATATGACAAATGCCATTATTTATTCGAAAAATGGGGATATAAATATTTCGGGGGATATCAGCGAGCTGCAGGGGATCTTTTATGCGCCGAACGGCAATATCAATATTAATTGCCGGAATATACGTCTGCAGGGCTGTTTTATCTGCAAAAACGTTTTCCTTAACACTGCGGCTGCCAGTTATGAAAGAAATGAAGATATAGAAAAGCTGGTAGATCAATTAGAGGAATATATACTGGATACGCATATGGATTTAATGCTGTATTATGATGATGAAACGGAAAAAATCGGGATCGAGGATATCGAAGCACAGGAAATTAAATTATACACCAGATATCATGAAGATACGTTTTCGCTGGTAGAAGATTATAAAAACGGAGACCAGTTTCAACCGCCAGAAGTGGGTGAGTATTTTGATGCCTATGCAGAGATTATTGATTCGTATGGTGTGAAAAAAATATCCGATATTAAGTCATTTTACTGTGAGAAAAAGGAGTATTACAGTGAAAAAAAGAGGGATCTTGATCAGGATGGCATGCAGGACGGTTATGAAATACGAGATGGCTGCGGAATCCCTGGCCGTTGTGATGACGATTTTGCAACGCAGGAATATGCTCCGGTTATGATATCCGTCGAACAGTCCGAGTATCAGGATTTCAGTCACCGTTGTGGCAATGTCCTCGAAAAAGTGAAAAGGATACAAGATGCGGCATATCTATGCCGTTATCGAAAGCAGGCGGAGGATGTCGTGCAAGTATATTATGAAAATGACGTAAAGTGTGTCAGCATATATAATCTTAATCAGGGCAAAACCGTTTTTACGAGCCGGGGAGACGAGTATATCATGGAATGCTTCGATAAAGAAGACAATGTGACCACGAAATTGGCTTATGAAGGAGAAAACCAGATATATGACGAATATTCCTATGGAGAGCATGGAGTAGAGAAGATTACGCATAATGATATTACCTATCATATGGAGTATGATGCTGACGGAAAGATCAAGGAGTTTCGGATTAATGATGATGTGGCATTGGACAAGGATTGGGTTAATGCTAAAAAGTGTAAAAAGACCTTTGCTAATGGAGAAACGATTGTTGAGAAGTACGATGACAAAGGGAATTGCCTGAGTATTTCAGATGAAACCGGAACATTGTTTTCCTGGGAATATGATACGGAAAATCATGATTTGCCTTGTAAAGTAAAGGATTACATGAATCATAAAACTTATGAATATGCTTATAATCAGGAGGGAGAATGTACTTCCGTCCAAACACAGGATATGTCGTATGAAGTAGATTATGATGGCCTTGATTGGAAAATGCGGTATCAGGATGCCAATAAATCGTTTACGGAAAAATATCATGTTACTGAAAAGCAAAGAACCTATCAAAGCGGGAAGGTTCAGGAAAAGACAGAGGAGAATGCAAGAACCGTTTGCTTTGGTAATACGACGATATATACGGAAAAGGCAAAGACAGACGGTAAGATAAAGAAGATTCAGACCGGGGACGCCCGGTATCAATATGTCTATAATACGCAGGATTTATTAACTGAGGTATGGAAAGATGGGGTACTTCAATCCAGCTACGAGTATAATTACCTGAAAGAGATTGTCAGAGATAATTCCAGAGATACCGGAAAAAGCCGATGTTATCACTATGATGCCGGAGGGAATATTCTGTCGGTGGAAACCTATGCATTATCTTTTGATGACGTGCTGGAAGGAGAACCGGAAAGCGTGGAGACGTATCGTTATGACGCTGATTTTTCCGATCAATTAATACAATATAATCATGCCTCTATCCGTTATGATGAGTATGGCAATATGGTTCAGAACGACCGGGGAGATAAGCTGGAATGGAATGCCATGCAGAAATTGGCCGCATTAAAAAATGAGAATCACGGTATCCGTTATTCTTATGATATGGATGGGAAACGGGTATATAAAAACGTAGATGGAGAGGAGATTTACTATACTTATGCCGAAGGAAATTTAGTTCACGAAAAGCGTCAGCAGGAGGACATTTGGTATCATTATAATTCTTTAGGGCATTTGGTTTATATGGAAGTAAATGGTGATACCTATTTCTATGAATTAAATGATTCCAATGATGTGATCGGATTATTGGATGAGCGGGGAAAACGGATTGCTGCATATCATTACGACATCTGGGGTAACGTTCTTTCCATATCCGGGGATCAGGAAATCGGGCGGCAGAATCCGTATCGTTATCGAAGTTATTACTATGATGAGGAAAGTGGATTATATTCACTGGAGCAGCGGTATTATGACCCGGCCTTAAAACGCTGGAGTCTGGAGACCTTGCCCTTCCTCCCCAAT
>JAUNIU010000143.1 GCA_030523265.1 Eubacteriales bacterium
AATCATTGCAGGACTCAATCACCTGAATCACTTCCTCCGTGATAATCACCGAAGAAGAAAACTTCTCTCCACCATGTACCAAACGGTGACCAACCGCATGAATCTCGTTTAATGATTCCAGGACACCGATTTCCTGATCTAACAAAGTATCTAATACGACCTGGATCGCAACCGAATGATCCGGCAGGGCAATCTCTTTCTCATACTTCTCCCCATTTGTTTTGTAGGTCAAAGCTCCGTCTAAACCAATTCTCTCGCACAATCCCGATGCGCTGACTGCTTCTGTCTCCGAATCAATCAACTGAAATTTTAAGGATGAACTACCGCAATTAACTACTAAAATCTTCATTTTATATTCCTCCATACTGTGATATCATAAAACTTCTTAAGTATGCTGTTGTAGTACAGTTTATACAACAAATGGATGTTACACCACTAGATAAAAGTATACTTGATTCATTTTTCTTTGTCTAGTATCATAAAGAACAGAAATGCAAGATTTTAGCAATTCTCATAAAAGATCCGGGTGCGGGAAGCCCTTTCGGGGCATTGCCCTATCCCACCAAAGTCTAAAAGGGGGATATTCATGAAAACGGTCGGCATCATCGCAGAGTATAATCCTTTCCACAGGGGACACGAATACCAGATCCGTCAAATCCGGAAGCAGACCGGAGCCGAACACGTCATCATCGTGATGAGCGGTGATTTCGTACAACGGGGCACACCTGCCTGGACAGACAAATTTTTGCGTACCGAAATGGCACTGGCTGGCGGAGCCGATCTGGTGTTTGAACTGCCGGTACATTTCTCCACTGCCAGTGCGGAAGGATTTGCACAGGGGGGTGTCAGTCTCCTGGACAGCCTGGGGTTTGTGGATGGGATTTGTTTCGGCAGCGAATGCGGTAATCTGGAGGCGTTATCACAAATCGCACATTTTCTGGTGGCACAGGATGCACGGATCCACACCAAGATCCAGAACAGGTTAGCCGAAGGCTACACCTATCCTGCCGCCAGAGCAGAGATTCTCTCCGATGCCTTCCCGGATCTGCTGCGTCAGATTCCGGCATTTTCACTGACTCCAATAATATTCTGGCAATAGAATATCTGAAAGCACTGTATCGACTTGACAGTCCCATGACTCCTGTCACCATTACCAGGCAGGGCGCAGGCTATCATGAACGCACACCAGAGCAGGCGTTTCCATCCTCCACTGCCATCCGGTCCTATTATGCACAGACCGGTTGTCTGCCGGAGCAGGGTATACCAGAAACGATCCGGACATTGCTTCAGAAATATCCGGATCGCTTTCCCATGACAGAAGATGATCTGTCCGATATGCTTTATTATAAACTTCGCACAATGGATGACGCGGCTTTATCCATCTGCGATATGACACCCGAACTGTGGAAGCGGATGCAGCATCAGCTCCCCCATTACCAGACGCCATCTCAATTTGTAGATCTCATAAAAACTAAAGGATATACCCAAACCAGGATCCAACGGGTACTGTTGCATCTGCTTCTGGATCTGTATTCTACCACGCAATCTGCCTGCTATGCCAGATTGCTGGGATTTCGACAGAGGCACAGTGATCTTTTGCGTACGCAAACCAACATTCCGGTACTGACTAAGGTGGCAGATGCCGCCACCCAATTAACCACAGCACCGGCAAAAGAACAGTGGCAGGCAGATTTGCGTGCCCATGACCTGTACCGCTATCTGCTTCTGCAAAAACACCCGAATGCCAGACTGGCAGATGATTATCATGCAGGTCTCAGCATACTTCCCGCGTGAAAAACCTTATTCCTCCAGAAGATTCTCCTCATTTTCTGCATCTGGCCGATATAAACTTGCCTTAACTTTACTATCTCTATCAAAGTAGATGACATACGTTGTATCCTTCTTCAGAGTAACACTGGTGGTATAGGAGGTGCCACCTGTGAGCTCATCGGACTCCTCCAATTCATTTCCCTCCATATCATAGATTATGAACCACTGGTTGTCATTGGTGGTAAATACATATTCTCCCTCTTCCAAAGGAGTAAAGTAATAATATTCTCCCGCATTGACCCGATATTTCTTATTCTCCGGCAAAGTATCCCCGATATCATATTCATACGATTCATAGACCTTGACAGGCAACAGATGGACAGACATATTCCCATTGACCGTAAATTTGGCAGTAAATTTATAGTATATATTTTTCGCATTAAATCCTGTCCCTGACGTAACATAAGAGATATCGTTTATCGTATAGGTTCCCTTCCGCAGATAAACAACCGGATCTCCTGCCAGCCATCCCGACTGTTCCGTTCCATTGATAGGCAATACAATATCAGAAATATCGATACCATCCACCTGAAACGTAACTTTATAAAGCGGTAATACAAAGTTTAATGCCTGACCGGATGTACCCACGCTATAATTCACCACGCCACGGCATACATCTTCACCACCATCCGCAACAATCGTATATGTCTGGGACGGATACACCGTAAGATTATAACATCCCCGGACTTTGTTCGCAGAGGCATCATTTTCAAATTCTGTATAACTCTCCAGATCATCCTTATAATATGCATTGTTCACATCCTGTAACGATGCTATGACATTTACTCCGGTCAAAACGGAATTATCTGCTGCCACTACCTTCCCGGTAATCTTCACACCGTTGACCGCCGTCACTGCCAGAGAGCCATTCGATTTAATCTTGGCATTATCGCTGTCTGTAACAGAATAGGATACTTTATATTTCCCTGCCGGAAGATATTGTTTCTTATTACCAGAATACCGATATCCTCTAAACTGAATCTCCGATTCATCGTTCTCGATATAAGAATTGTTATTATTTAACAGCGTATAATTATACGACCCGGAACCACCATATGCACAGATTCTAAAATACTCGGAATCTTCATCATTTGCCAAAATAGTTCTACCCTCAAACGGAATATAAGATACGATCTGATTCTCACTGCCGATGTAAAAATAAATCCTCTGAGTCAGAGATTTGCCCAATTCATCCCTGGCTGTCATCGTGGCAGCTTTGCCATTGGCTACCGCAGTCGGGATACCTTTGATCGTCACATAGTGGTCATATGCTACCGCGGTTAATCCGGCTGGCAGACCAGAGATTTTGACATCTGACAAATATCCTTTATAAGAAGCATTAAAATATACGTTAAATTGCATAGCTTCCTCTGTCACACCACCAATATATTCATTTTCCGGTATTAATGACTCATAATAAACGGTTTCTTTTTGATTGACACCGTTTAAGTTATTGATCGCTACCTGCACATAATCTCCATTATCGATATAATTGACATCACTTTTAGCATCATAATTGGTAGCCAGCACCAGATCATATATTTTTTCCTGGGAATTGGTAATCCCGGCAATGGACAATTTCTTATCATTTTTACCATTGGCTGTCGCTCTTTTGGTTATCGCAAAATTGGATGCACTCAATTTCTTTGCCTTATTTAAAGATACACGGACTACTTTGGAATTGATCACCTGTACAGACTGAATGCTATAAGTCTCATTTACTTTTACTTTGCAGACAGCCTTCTTCTTGCCGGAAGTGACAGTAATCTTGGTAGTTCCTTTTTTCTTCCCTTTTACCACACCTTTCTTAGATACGGTAGCAATCTTTTTCTTGCTGGATTTCCAGGTCAGTTTTGCTTTCTTGGGCTTCACCGTTACCTTCAGCGTCTTTTTCTCCCCCACCTTGATGGTCAGTTTCTTTTTGTTGAGTTTTAATTTCTTGACTTTCACCTTCTTGGCTGCTGCAGACTCCGCCGTAATAGCGGTCCCCACTGCTGTTGTCAGTGTAAATACCAATAGCAGCAACCCAAGTGCTTTAAGCTTCTTTTGCATTTTCTCTCTCCTCCTGATATATGAGTGTAGGGTTTCCATTTGCAAATCAGTCATACAACCATCTTTATTATAGGTCTATGACATAATATTGACAAGTTTTGACGGCTCTTAAAATTCTTAAATTTTATTAAGACTTTTTCCGTTCGAGCAGATGCGAAGCATGCCTCCTGCCCCATCCCTATAGAAAAGGATATGATGCATAAACCACAAAAAGAGCGTCGCTCCATAGATGCTGTAAAACACCATCTATGTTACGACACTCCTTTTATGATAAAAATATACTCATGAAACTCAAACTATTATTTGTAAAGCTCCACTAACTTCTGTAAGTGCTCGAAACGAGCCTTTGCTGCCTCCTCTGATTCCTTGAACAGCTTCTCAGCACGCTCTGGGAATGGCTTGATCAGACGAGTATAACGAGCTTCGTTGTTCAGGAAGTCCTGATATCCATCGAAGTCTGTCTGCTTCTCGGAAGCGAAAGTAAATGGATTCTTACCCTCCGCCTTCAAAGCCGGATTGAATGAGAAGAGATTCCAATAACCAGCCTTAACTGCTTTCTTCATCTCATCCTGGCAGTGGTTCATACCACCCTTGGCGATACCGTGTAACTCACATGGAGCATAACCGATGATCAGAGATGGTCCCGGATATGCCTCTGCCTCAGCAATGGCTTTCACAGCCTGTGCCGGATTTGCACCTAAAGCAATCTGTGCTACGTATACATAACCGTAACTCATAGCGATCTCAGCCAATGACTTTTTGCCAATTTCCTTACCTGCTGCTGCGAACTGGCAAACTTCACCGATATTAGAAGCCTTAGACGCCTGTCCACCGGTATTAGAATACATCTCGGTATCGAATACCATAACATTTACATTCTCACCAGATGCCAATACATGGTCTAATCCACCGAAACCGATATCATATGCCCATCCGTCACCACCGAAGATCCATACAGATTTCTTAGACAGATAGTCTTTCTTAGCCAATACTGCCTTAGCCTTCTCACAGTCACATTTCTCTAATGCTGCGATCAGTGCTTCGGTAGGCTCCACATTTGCCTTGGTGTCATCTTTCGTCTCTAAATATTTCGCGATGGCATCCTTGATCTCCGCAGAAGCTTTGTCTGATGCTGCGATATCCTCTAAGATCTCGATTGCCTGATCACGCAGATACTTCTGACCAACATACATACCCAAACCATGCTCTGCATTGTCCTCAAATAATGAGTTAGACCAAGCAGGCCCCTTCTTGGTATCCTTGTTGACAGTATATGGTGAAGTAGCTGCCGGGTTACCCCAGATCGAAGAACATCCGGTTGCATTGGAGATATACATCTGCTCACCAAACAACTGTGTTACCAGTCTCGCATAAGAGGTCTCTGCACAACCTGCACAAGAGCCTGAGAACTCAAGCAGTGGCTGGTTGAACTGGCTGCCCTTAGGAGTAGTGTCAGCAAAACCACTGTCCTTCTTACCTACATTTGCTACTAAATAATCAAATACCGGCTGCTGATCTGCCTGTGACTCCTGCGGTACCATCTTGATGGCACCCTCTGCGGCCTTCGGACATACTGTGATACACTCACCACATCCCATACAGTCCAGAGGAGATACACTCATGGTGAACTTGTACTCCCCAGCTTTTGGCTTGGTATCTGACATCTTGATCTGCTCTGGAGCTGCTTTCACCTCATCCTCAGATAACAGGAATGGACGGATCGTAGCATGAGAACATACAAATGCACAGTTATTACACTGGATACATGTCTCTGGATCCCATACAGGAACCGTTACCGCTGTACCACGCTTCTCATATGCAGAAGCACCTGTCTCAAACTGACCATCCGGGTTCTCTACAAAGGCAGATACTGGAAGGCTGTCACCATCCATCTTAGAGATTGGCTCTAACAGATCCTTCACTAATTTCACAACTTCCGGACGTCCCTCTAACTCTTTCGCTGGTGCATCTGGAGCTGGGTTCTTCCAAGAATCCGGAACCTCTACCTTGTGTACCGCATCTACACCGGCATCAATTGCCTTGTAGTTCATCTCTACCACTGCGTCACCCTTCTTAGAGTAAGATTTCTTCGCAGCCTGCTTCATATATTCCACAGCCTCATCGATTGGCATCACATCTGCCAATTTGAAGAATGCGGACTGTAAGATCGTATTGGTACGCTTACCCATACCGATCTCGATCGCCTTATCAATGGCGTTGATGGTGTAAAGCTGGATATTATTCTCAGCAATATACTTCTTGGTCTCTGCATTCAAATGCTGCTCTAACTCTTCATCAGACCACTGGCAGTTAATCATGAATACACCACCTGGCTTAACGTCCTGTGCCATCTTCATACCCTGGATAACATAAGCCGGGTTATGACATGCCACGAAGTCTGCCTGATTAATATAATATGGGCTCTTGATTGGGTTGTCACCAAAACGTAAGTGAGAAATGGTAACACCACCAGTCTTTTTGGAATCATACTGGAAGTATGCCTGAATATATTTATCCGTATGGTCACCGATGATCTTTGTAGAGTTCTTATTGGCACCTACTGTACCATCTCCACCGAGACCCCAGAACTTGCACTCTTTGGTACCAGGTGCAGAAGTGATCGGTGCCGGCTTTACCTCAGGTAAGCTTAAGTTTGTAACATCATCCACAATACCGATGGTAAAACGTGGCTTTGGTGCATCCTTCTCTAACTCCTTGTATACCGCGAATACAGAAGATGGAGGAGTATCCTTAGATCCCAGACCATAACGTCCACCTGTCACTACGATGTCGTTTAATCCTGCTTCACGCAGTGTGGTCACTACATCTAAATACAATGGATCACCCAGAGAACCTGGCTCCTTGGTACGATCTAAGATGGCAATCTTCTTTGCTGTCTTAGGAATCACCTTTAAGAGAGCCTCAGAAGACCATGGACGATACAGACGAACCTTAATCAAACCAACTTTCTCACCTGCTGCTGTCAGATAGTCGATCACTTCCTCTGCCACATCACAGATGGAACCCATCGCTACGATCACGCGATCTGCATCCGGCGCACCATAGTAGTTAAACAAACCATAGTCTGTACCTAATTTC
>JAUNIU010000144.1 GCA_030523265.1 Eubacteriales bacterium
ATAATAAGATCTTGATGCCCATCGAAGATATTGGTAAATTGCAAGAGTATGTACAGGCGCATCATACGGAAAATCGAGCTATAGAATCCTGGGAGAATAATAGCCATCTGCGACAGATGATTTTCCGGTATGTGGATAAGAATAGTTTATTGATTGACGGACCAAGTGGTAATTACTTTAAGAAACCGGGAATTGCGATTACGATTTATCCAGCCAGACCGCGGAAGCTGGCAGATCAGGTGGTGGGTGCGGAGCGTTATCTGCAGCAGGTCAACGATGGTGTCAAAGAGCAAAAGAGAGAATGGCTGAGTTTCATGGTTTTGCGGGGGCGCAGAGCACAGAAGAGCAAAAACAGTATTCAATACCAGACAGATCATATGCTGGGGGGCAGACTGCGTTATATATTTGGTGGCAGGGATAAGCTGGCACGCTGGATCATGCAGTCTCAGGATTTGCATGGTACACAAGGGACTGGGGACTATTGGTATATGAGAAGGGATTGTCAGTTGGTACAACTTCCAGAGAATATGTTTACCGAGGTGGAGTGGATCGAATTTGAGGACCGTAAGGTATGTATTCCCGGCAAAACAGAAAACTATCGTATAGAAAATAATCCAGTGACGCGTATTCCGCTATCCACTTCGATTCGTGTGATTTGTGAATGTGATCTGCCGTATGAGGAATATTTGGATTTCATCAAAGATAAAGGCGGCACAACCATCGAACAGTTGATGTGTGACTATCGGGATTATGGTTCCTGGATGGCAAGAGTCTATAATCCGATGGAAGAAAAGGTCAGACATACATTCTTAGGGGTGCGGCGTTCCGTAGATCGCATCGATGTATGGTATACGTTAAAGGATAAGCGGGAGGCCTTAAAAGAAGCATACCAGCAGAAGGATGTGGAAAAATTATCCCAGCTTCTTGCGGATTATCTGGAAAAGACGGATTTTTACTTAAAGGAGAAAATCGGATTTTATATTGATGAAGAATTGTTCCGTTATGCGAAATTAGTATGGGAGAGCCGGGGGAAAATGAAGTACGCTGCCCGGGTATATAAGTTAGTGCCGGATCTGTATAAAAAGGAACGGGTAGACGAATATCTGGCAAAGTATTAGTGGCGTTTGCATATTTTATAGTAACCAGTGTTAAAAGGACATGCTGCAGCAGTATGTCCTTTTAAGACGAAAAAACTAAGGGAATCCCCATATACGGAATCGTAAAGCATTAGTACAGGAAGGGGATTGTTACGTTATTGTTTATTTTCTTGAATGGTAGTGTGCAGGCTGGTAAACACCTGGGAATATTTTTTCGTATTATCCAGTTTGACAACACTGGTATACAGACTTAGCGGTATATCTTGTCCGGCATAGTGAAAGGTTTCCTTGTTGTGGGATGCAATGGTGTCTGCAATCTGTTTGGCATACTCTGGATCTGTACTGCCAGTGAGGATGGCAAATTCATCTCCACCGATGCGGAAAATCACGTCTTCTGCCTCGGCGGCATCATAGAGGCGGTTCATGGCTTCAATGATGGCCAGATCGCCAGCGGCGCGGGCAATCTCGTTGATCGGGATCATTCCCATGATATCACAGCAAATGAAATAGCAATCTTTTCGTTCCTGTAGTAAATCATATAATTCACTGATATCAACCTGTTTTCTCATATTCATATAATCATCTCCTATCTTCAGAGGGCATAAAAGCCTTGGATACAAATTATAGTATCGTGCAGATCTGCGATATTCCGACGGTTTACAGTGCCATATTTGTTCAAACGACCGTGTGAACGATTCGTGGCTGCCATATCCGAATTGTAAAGCCACTTCCAGTATTGTTTTGTTGGGAGAATATATTAATTCCCTCGCAGCAAGTGACATTTTTCGTCTTTGGATATAGTCATGTATAGTGATGTTGTTGATGCATCGAAACAATTTTTCGAGGGTAGATTTGGAACAATAGCATCCGGCAGCAATGTCACTGGTTTTGATGCTGTCTGTCAGATGCTGCTCAATATAGGTCAGAGCATCTGATAGTAATTCTAATTGATTCAAACTTAACCACCTCCATACGATATCGTGGTTCTAGAATATCATAATAGGAGATTGATTTCTTGATATTTTGAAGATATATATGAGATCCCAAGGGAAAGTTATAAGGGTAGAGATCAGAGGGGGGATGTGTTAAACTATCATTGGGCAGACGGAAATGAACAATTTTCTGATGGCGGTAGTATGATGTACGAAAAATAGTGCAGAAATGAGGTAGTTTATGAAATTAATTCATCTTTCAGATCTTCACTTAGGAAAACGTGTCAATGAGTTTTCCATGGTGGAGGATCAGAGATATATTTTGAAGCAAATCCTAAAGATCATGGACGAGGAACAGCCAGATGGGGTGATTATCGCTGGAGATGTCTATGACAAATCCATTCCGTCGGTGGAGGCAGTGGAATTGTTTGACATGTTTTTGGGAAGTCTGGCAGACCGGAAACTACAGGTGTTTGTCATCAGTGGCAATCATGATTCGGCAGAGCGTCTGGCATTTGCTTCCGGTTTGATCGAACGCAGCGGGATTCATATTTCTCCAGTCTATGATGGGCAGGTGTCAGGGATTGAGATGCAGGATGCGTATGGTCCGGTGAAGATCTATCTATTGCCTTTCGTGAAACCATCCCATGTGCGAAATGTATTTCCACAAGAAGAGATTGTCAGTTATACCGATGCAGTACAGGTGGCAATCAATCATATGGATGTGGACACGGGGGTGAGGAATATTCTTGTGACGCATCAGTTTGTGACAGGAGCGGAACGATCCGATTCAGAGGAGATCTCTGTGGGAGGTTCGGATAATGTGGATGCCTCTGTTTTTGCTGCCTTTGATTATGTGGCATTGGGACATATCCATGGACCACAGCGTATTGGCAGAGACACCATTCGTTACTGCGGGACACCGCTGAAATATTCTTTTTCGGAAGCACGTCACCAAAAATCTGTCACGGTGGTGGAATTGCAGCAAAAGGGTTCTGTCCTGTTGCGGACTGTGGAATTGCAGCCAAGGCATGATATGCGGGAATTGCGCGGTACATATCATGAATTGACTTCCCGGGAGAATTATGAGGGAACGGCAGTGGATGATTATATTCATATTACATTGACGGACGAGGAGGATGAGCCGGATGCCATCGCTAAATTGCGGACAATTTACCCCAATCTCATGAAGCTGGATTATGATAATAAGCGCACCAGAGCCGGTATGGTGATCGGGGAAGTGAACGAGACCAAACGGTGCAGCCCCATAGAGTTACTTCAGGAATTTTATGAATTACAGAATAACCAGCCGATGAATGAGGCGCAGGTTTCCTTTGCTTCTTCTTTGATTGCGAAAATATGGGAGGGATAGCCGATGAGACCATTAAGATTAATCATATCTGGATTTGGACCATATGCCGGCAAAAATATGGAATTGCCGATGGAAGCTCTGGGAGAGAGCGGCCTGTATTTGATCACAGGGGATACCGGCGCAGGTAAGACCACCATATTTGACGCGATTACCTTTGCGTTGTACGGACAGGCGAGTGGTGCCAATCGGGAACAGTCTATGTTTCGCTCTAAGTATGCGGCACCTGATACCCCTACGGAGGTGGAATTGACCTTTTGCCATAGAGGGCGGGAGTACCGTGTGCGGCGCAACCCGGAATATCAGCGTCCGGCAAAACGCGGAAATGGTATGACGTCAGAAAAAGCAGCCGCGGAATTGATCTGTCCGGATGGCCGTGTGGTGACGAAAATCAAAGATGTAGACAATGCCATCCACGAGATTCTGGGCATCGACTA
This sequence comes from Eubacteriales bacterium, assembly GCA_030523265.1. Classification (GTDB taxonomy): domain Bacteria; phylum Bacillota; class Clostridia; order Lachnospirales; family Lachnospiraceae; genus Butyribacter. Next base: position 3,836 of record JAUNIU010000144.1, read on the forward strand.
TGGACAGTTTTCGCAAATTGTTATGTTAGCGCAGGGGGATTTTTTGAAACTATTGCTGGCGGAGACCAAAGACCGCCAGAAGATTTTCCGGGATCTCTTTCAGACGCAGTATTATCAAACATTACAGTTGCAAATTAAGGATAAGTGGAGTGAACTATTCGGTCAGTGTCAGGACGCCAGACGAAGTGTGAACCAGTATATTGAAGGAATGATCTGCGATGCGGAAAACGTATTGTCAGAGGAAGTGACACAGGCAAAAGCCGGAGAGAAGATGACAGCGGAAGTATTGAAATTGCTGGAGCAATTACTCTGTGAAGATACTACTGCTGTAGAAAAGAAATCTGAAGATCTGGCGAAAGTACAAGCTGATTTGGATCAGGTGAGCGCGAATCTGGGAAAAGCGGAAGAACGGAAAAAGGCAGAGCAGCGGCTGCAGATTTTGCAAGACGAAGAACAGGAAGCGAAAGTGTTATTGGAGAAATTGCAGCAGGAGAGGATAAAAGTGTCCTATAAACAGGACAGACAGGAAGAACTGCGTGGAGAGATTGCCCGGATTGACAAAGAGTTGCCGGAATATGATGTTTTGGAGGATTTGAAGCGTGAGCAGAGGAACCTGACGAAGGAATTGGAGCAGGAGGAAAGTTCGGAGCAGCAGAGCAGAGCGATGCTGGAGCAGTCCAGACAGCAGGTGGAGGCATGGAAGCAGGAGCAGACTTCTTTGGCACATGCAGGTGAAATAAGGGAACAGCTATTGCGGAAAAAGGCAGAATTAGAGGAGCGGCAAAGGAAGTTGCAGACGTTAGCCGGGGACTATCAGTCTTATCAGAAATTATTGACAATAAGGCAGGAGAAACAGGAAGAATACCGTCAGGTGCAGATGCAGGCAGAAGCGTTGGAGAAAGTATATTCGCAGATGAATCGTGCATTTCTGGATGGACAGGCGGGTATTCTGGCAAGCCGTCTGTCAGAGGGCGAGGCATGTCCGGTATGTGGTTCCACTGTGCACCCGCAGCTGGCGGTGGTATTGGACGAAGTGCCTACCGAGCAGGCATTGGAGCAGGCAAAACAGGAAAAGGAACGGGCAGCCGGAAAGGCTGCGGGATGCAGTGAGGAAGCCGGAAAGATCAGCGGGCAGGTGGCAGAATGGGAGATACAGTTACAAAAGCAGCTGCAATCGCTGGATCGACAGGCACAGTCTGTACAAGGACAAGAAGGGCCGGAAATCGTGTTTACAAAGGTGTTGTCTGACGGGACAGCTGATATCCCGCTGATGATTGATACGGCTTTGGATGAGCTGATACCGATGCAAGCGGAGGTGGAGGCGCAGATAGAGGCAGAAGAGAAGCGGATACAGCGCAGAGATACATTGGCCAGACAGCTGCCGGAGCAGGAAGCCGGATTACAGGCGTTAGAGACTGCGATCGGGCAGCACAGAGACCGGATCACACAGTGCAAGACCAGAGCACAGGCAGTAGAGGAACAGATGGTTCGCTTGACAGAAAAGCTTCCCTTTGAAAGCAGGCAATCGGCGGTGGAAAAACAGGAGGAATGTACTACAGAGTTAACCTCTTTGGTAAAAGAGATGGAATCCATAGATAATGCCTATCAGCAAGCGCAGCAGGCCATGGCATTGCGCGAAGGTCAGATGAAATCCCTGTCAGAACAGTTATCGCAGGCAGAGAAGATTGATCAGGAGGAGGAAGTCAGGAAACAGACGTCCTTAAATCAGAGGAGACAGCAGATCTCGGAGGAAATAAAGAGAATCCATGTCAGACAGGCGGCGAATCAAAAGGTATGGGAAAATATACAGAGCAAGTCCGAGGAATTGGAAGCTCTGGAAAAAGAGTATCAGTGGGTCAATGCGCTTTACCAGACGGTGAGTGGGCAGATCCGGGGAAAAGAAAGAATTATGCTGGAAACCTATATTCAGACCACCTATTTTGACCGGATTGTTCGCCGGGCAAACATACGTCTCATGATCATGTCTGATGGGCAATATGAATTGAAACGCCGGACGGAAGCGGAGAGTAATCGTGGACAATCCGGTCTGGAACTTAATGTGGTGGATCATTATAATGGTTCCGAACGCAGTGTCAAAACATTGTCTGGCGGAGAATCTTTTCTTGCTTCGCTGTCACTGGCACTGGGACTGTCCGATGAAGTACAGTCCTCGGCAGGTGGGATTCAGATTGACACTATGTTTGTAGATGAGGGATTTGGGTCTCTAGATGCGGATGCCCTGCAGCAGGTATATAAAGCACTGGCAAGTCTGACGGACGGACACCGTCTGGTGGGGATCATTTCCCATGTGGGAGAATTAAAAGAAAAGATCGACAATCAGATCGTGGTGACAAAGGACAAGCAGGGAGGGAGTGTAGCAGAGGTTCATGTCTGAGTGGAAATAATGCATAAAATTGCACTCGGAAAACTGGTTTTCCGGATGCAATTTATATGCATATTGCGCATGCTGCTATAAGCAGCATGGCCTATTCACACAAAGAATCCAAATTACAGGTATGCCCGCAGATCCTCGCTGAGTTTTGCCTCGATAGAAGCCAGGCGTTTGCAGAGATTTCTGGAGGGCTGGTCAGCACCCTGATAATGGTTAAGGTACTTATGCAGGGATTTGACTCCCATATTACATCCGTCTGTCACCAGATCGGCGATCGTGGCATCGTTCTCATTCATATTCAGCATGACATTGGTTTTGAGCCATGACATCCCTTTCGCCATGGGAGTCGGTTCCATCCCATCGCTGTGATGTTTGTTTAATAATTCGTGTACTTCATTTCCTAACTTTTCGTGATGTTTCTTGCTTTCACAGAGCAAATCCTGCAGCTTGGAATCGCTGACGTGTTCCAATACTTCGTCAAAGGTGGCGACTGCCATCTTCGTTCCGCTATCGCATTCCTTTAATAATTCAATGGTATCTGTGTATGTCATGATAACCTCCATTCCAGAGCGGCTGCTCCATTCTCTTTTTATGTCTTAGTATGGATCTTTGGGAGAAAAATATACCAGTTTCTCTTGATCATATGATGAGAATAAAACAATAAAAATATTTGACTTTCCCCATTTTGCCAAAGAATAACTCGTGGTTATCTACTATTGT
>JAUNIU010000145.1 GCA_030523265.1 Eubacteriales bacterium
TGCGTCAGTGATCTATGTGATCTTATTGATACAAAATATGTTATTGCATACGGGCGACTTTAATTCCCGCAGTCTGTGTATGATGGTATTGTATGGCGCGTTTTGTATCTGGCTTATGTCCCAAAAGTTGACCTGGAGGATATTGCCATATTTATTTGTCTCTATGTTATCGGTGGATGGAATCTTACAGATCCTGGAGCATCAATTTCAGATTGCGGCATTGCGGGATGATGGGAAACAGGTGATGGTGGAACTGGTTAGCATCGTACTGCTGGAAGTGTTTATCGCAGGCTATCTCTTTTATCGCAAACATCAGGGAAAAGAGACCGAAGAGGTACGAAACCAGAGACAGCGTCTCCAAAAGGGATTATCCATGGTGTTGGAGGCAGATTTTGGTCTGCTGCTGCGGCTGCAGGAATATTCCGGTCCCCTCTTTATGCATTCTATGAAAATCAGTTCTGCGGCGGCCCAGGCAGCGCGTCATATGGGTGGCAATGTCCAGTTGGCGCAGGCAGGGGGACTATATCATGAGATCGGCAGGATCGTCAACGAGAAAGATTATATCAATGCCGGAGTGGAATTATTAAAGGAAAATGATATGCCCGAGGAGCTGTTGGATGTGATCCGCCAGCATAGTACCAGTTCCGCAAAACCACAGACAATGGAGGCCGCCATCGTGATGATGGCGGATTGTATCGTATCTACCAGTGATTATCTGGAGAAAAATGGGAAGCGGGAATTTATTTCGGATGAAAAGCTGGTGAAAGGGGTTTTTGAAAATCGGATTGCCAAAGGGAATCTGGACGAGTCGGGATTATCCGATGCACAAATCCAACAATTACAGGATTTTTTTGTGAAACAGATATTTATGACACAATCTGGCAGTGAGATGGAGGAGCAAACAGACGAATGACAGTATTAATGGAAAAGGAAATCGACGAGGATATTGAATTTGATTATGAAACCGTCATTGGACAAGTGATCGAACAGTCCATTCGTTCTGAGAGATGTCCATATGAATGTGAAGTGAATGTGACATTTACGGACAATGAGGGGATACGCAATATTAACCGGGAATTTCGGGAGTTGGATGTGCCAACCGATGTATTATCATTTCCGATGTTAGAATATGATGCTCCAGGTGATTTCTCTATCTTCGGGTCAGAAGGTTTCCAGGCAGAATATTTCAATCCAGAGACAGGAGAATTATTGCTGGGGGACATTGTGATTTCTTTGGAGCGGGCAAAGGAACAGGCAGAGGAATATGGACATTCGCTGAAACGGGAGATCTGTTTTCTGGTTGCGCACAGTATGCTTCATTTGTTTGGGTATGACCACATGGAAGAGGAGGAGCGTATCCGGATGGAAGAAAAGCAGGAAGCGATCTTACAGACACTTGGCATTACCAGAGATATGTGAAAGTTTTCATAGGAAGGAAGAATAAAATCAATGGATACAACAAAGAAAAATACAGGAGATGGATTCTTGAAACAGGGCAGTATTTTGGCGATGGCATCTATCCTGGTTCGCATCATCGGAATGGTATACCGCATACCGATGGCAAATATTATTGGGGATGATGGAAATGGTATTTATTCTGCTGCCTTTGAAGTGTATAACATATTGCTGATTATTTCTTCTTATGGAATGCCGATGGCGGTATCCAAAATGGTCTCTGCGAAGTGTGTACAGAGAAAGTTTAAGGGTGCCTATCAGGTTTTTCGCTGCTCGATGTTGTTTGCCATTATTTCCGGCGGTGTGATGGCATTGTTTGTATATTATGGTGCGAATTGGATCGAGAGCACTTTTTTCTCCAAATTTCATGGAATCGCGATTCCGCTTCGGGTGTTGGCACCGACAATTTTTATCGTGGCAGTGATGGGGGTGTTCCGCGGATTATTTCAGGGACATAACACAATGATGCCAACGGCAGTTTCGCAGATCTTAGAACAGATTGTCAATGCGGTGATTAGTGTTGTGGCAGCATATTATCTGATGATGGATCACAGTGCTTCTAAGAATCTGTCTGCATGGGGGGCAGCCGGAGGAACTATGGGTACCTGTTTTGGTGCCTTGTCTGCGCTGGTGATATTATTTTTGATCTATCTGTTATACCATCCTGTATTGCGCCGCCAGGTTCGCAGGGACCGCAGCCGAAGTGTAGAAACGGCAGCACAGACGTATCAGTTGATTTTCTGGACGGTGATCCCGATCATTCTTAGTCAGACAGTATACCAGTTAAGCGGGATTATAGATGTGACGGTTTACAATTTTGCCATGGAAGCACGCGGGGTAGATGATACAATCGTGCGGACGATGCAGGGAATCTACAGCACGAAATACCGTTTGCTGGTCAGTGTTCCCATTGCAGTCTCCACCGCGATTGCCTCATCCATGATTCCCAGCTTGGTGGCTTCCGTCACAACCGGAGACAAACGGGCAGTTCATGACAAGGTAACGATGGCAGTGAAATTTAATATGATTATTGCATTTCCTTCCGCAGTGGGTTTGGCGGTATTAGCGGTTCCGATTATCCGCCTGCTGTTTCCGGCAGCCGATTATGTGACAGGCGGATGGATGTTGATGACAGGTTCTGTCTGTATCATCTTTTATGCATTGTCCACTGTGACCAGTGGTGTGTTGCAAAGTATCGATAAGATGAGTCTGCCGGTGATTCACTCCCTGATTTCGTTAGGGATCCATGTGGTTTTGATTTTCGTTTTATTGCGTTATACCGGTATGGGAGCCTATGCTTTAGTGGTGGGCAACGTGACTTATCCATTGGTGGTGTGTTATCTCAATGACCGTTCGGTCAGTAAACATTTGGGATTTCGGCAGGAAATCACGAAGACATTCTGTATTCCTTTTTTGTCCTCTGTCGCTATGGGCATATTGACATTTGCAGTATATAATCTGTTTTTCCTGGTGACACACCGGATATATATTGCGATTGTGCCGGCATTTGTGGTGGCGGTAGCCAGTTACTTTGCGATGGTACTGAAATTAGGTGGTCTAAACCGGCAGGAGTTGTATGAGTTTCCGATGGGACGCAGAATGTCGATTCTGGCAGACCGGTTTCATCTACTTCGTCATTAATTAATCTCTAGAAAGGTCGAGAATCCATATGCATAAAATCACAAGAGAAGTGATACGTCAGATGGCTACATCAGATACAGTATATTATCGTGGAATGCGATACTATGCTGCGCATGCGGTATCAAAGGTGACTTGGAACGAAGCGAGTGGACAATACCGCGGTGTGGTACAGGGAGGAAATCCATATACGGTCACGATTGATTTTGGGGAAGATGGGGAATTACAGTACCGTTGTAATTGTCCTGCCAAAGTCAACCAGCATGGTGCCTGCAAACACGTAGTTGCCACGCTGCTTTTTATCTCGGATTATCAGCAGCGGGAGAGTATGCGGGAAAATCAGCAGGAGGGAGATCAGACGGCTTATGAGATAATTGAGTATTTCCGCAAAAGGGAATATCAGGGTTTGACGCCCACCTATTATCATCTGGAATTGCGCATTACGGTCAATGAGCGGATGCGCGCACAGGGATCCAAAGCATTTTTGCGTCTGTATGCCGGTTCCGGCAGAATGTATAAGATATCCAATACCAAAAAATTTATCAGTGATTATACCGCAGGAAATGTGATAAGTCTGGGGAAGGAATTTCGTTTTATTCCCGGAGAATGTGCGTTTGAGCCGGTGTCCAAACAGGTTATGGATTATCTGGTGGAAATCTATGAGATTCAGGAAACATTAGGGAAAACCTATTATTCTAACTTATTTAACCGTCAGGAATTGGTGTTATCCCAGAATATGTTACACAAATTATTGCAGTTGGCAGAGGGGTTACATATCCAGATGACCTTTTGCGGGGAAGATATGGGAGTGACGGAGATCGTCTGCGGCAATCCGGATATTTCCCTGGAAATCGATATGGATCAGCAGAAACTGATACTCAAAGAAAAGACAGAAGACCGTCTGACCGCCATCTGTGAGGATGGGACTATATTAGGATTCGATCATAGCTTATATCTACCGGATGCTGAATTTATAGCGAATTTATTACCCTTTTATACGGCGATCTTTGGGAATGAGAGCAGGCAAGTGGAATTTCGGGGCGACAATATGGGGGATTTTATCGAAAAAGTTTTGCCGGTAATCAAAAAATCCATGCAGATCACAGTGCCGGAGGAGATACGGAATCATTACATCGTGGAGCCCATCGAACCGAAATTATATCTGGATATGGTGGTGCAGCGACACCGTCCGGTGATCACAGCGTCCCTTCGGTTTTGTTATGGGGACTATGAAGTGAATCCTCTGGAAGAGATCAAGGCGGGTGCCTATATTGTGGTGCGTGACAGAGAAGAGGAGGAACGGCTGATACACTTATTATATGACATGCATTTTACGGTGAACGGGACAGTATTTCAGCTAACCAGAGAAGAAGATATCTTCCAGATGATGACAGAGCATCTGCCGGAATTGACAGAACAGTTTATCGTATTTTATTCCAAAGATTATAAATCCATCGCTGTACGAAAAATGGGATCGCTTCAGGCGGGCATTCGATTCAATACAGATATTAATTTATTGGAGATGGATTTGGGATATACCCAGATTCCCAAAGCGGAATTGGAGGATTTTTTTCGTGCCATCCGTTTAAAGAGAAAATATTATCGGTTAAAAAGCGGGGCCTTTATCGATCTGACAAAGCAGGAACGGAATATAGATATGCTGCGCCAGATGTTGGACGTGGCAGAGAGCACAGAAAATGGGACACTACAATTTAAGCAAAACACAGCGATATATCTGGAGGAGTTGCTGCCGCGTTCCAATCGGATTCAAAAAGAGGAGAGTTATCAGAAACTGATACAGGATCTGCGGTATCCGGAAAAAACGCAGTGGGAGATTCCTGCAATGATGGCGAATATATTGCGCCCTTATCAGAAAGTGGGATATCAATGGCTGAAAACTTTGGCGAAGTATGGCATGGGAGGGATTCTGGCAGATGATATGGGTCTGGGAAAAACCATTCAAACCATTGCCTATATCTGTTCCAACCCCAAGACACAAACGTTAATTGTATGTCCGACTTCACTGGCATATAACTGGCAGGAAGAATTTGAGAAGTTTGCACCGCATATTCGCACTTGCATCGTGACCGGAAACCCGGGAGAACGCCATCAGCGGTTGACACAGAACCGGGACGAATACGATGTGTGGATTACCACATATCCTCTGATACGAAAAGATGTGGAGAGTTATCGGGAAATATCCTTTGATGCCATGTTTATCGATGAAGCACAGTTTATTAAGAATCCGGCTTCGCTGGGGGCAAAGGCGGTGAAATCGGTAAAGGCGGCGCATCGTTTTGCACTGACGGGGACACCGATCGAGAATGCCTTGTCGGAACTTTGGTCTATCTTTGATTTTGTGATGCCTGGGTTCTTTCCGAGCTATCATCGTTTCGCCGATCAATATGAACGGCCGATTTTGCGGGGGAATAATGATAAACGGATGCAGGAATTGCGAAAACGGATACAGCCGTTTATTTTGCGCCGCATGAAAAAGGATGTGTTAAAAGAATTACCGGATAAGATTGAGACCAGGCGCACGGCGCAGATGACAGCAAAACAAAAGAAGATATATCGATCTTATCTATCCCGGATACAGGCGGAGATCCGGGATAAGGATAGTTTTGCGGATGGACAGGACCGGCTGCAGGTGTTAGCGGCTTTGACCAGATTACGTCAGATTTGTTGTCACCCGGGAACTTTTGTGGAAAATTATCAGGGGGGCAGCGGCAAGCTGGAATTGTTAATGGAACAATTACCGGATCTCTTAGCGGCAGGGCATCATGTGATCATTTTCTCCCAGTTTACCAGCATGTTGTCGCTGATCGCCGCAGAATTGCGGAACCAACAGATCGCCTTTTATTATCTGGCTGGTTCGACGTCACCGGAGGAGAGAAAGAGGGAAGTGAAATCCTTTAATCAGGGGGAAGTAAACGTGTTTTTGGTCTCCCTGAAGGCGGGGGGTACCGGCCTGAATCTGACCGGGGCAGATACGGTGATACATTTTGATCCTTGGTGGAATCCGGCGGTGGAGGACCAGGCCACTGACCGGGCATATCGCATCGGGCAGAAACGCAAGGTGCAGGTGATCAAATATGTGATGAAAGATTCCATTGAGGAAAAAATCTATGAATTGCAAAAGCGAAAGAAGAATTTATCAGACCGTGTGATTCAATCCGGCGAGATGTTTGTCAATCAGCTGACCAGTGAGGAGCTTTTTGCGTTGTTGCGGCCGGATTTAGAGGAGGAAGTGTGATAAACTGATTTTATCTTGTTTGAGATTTTCTGCTTTTTTGTGAAAAAATACTTGCAAATAAAGGACAAGTATGATATTCTATTGCTTGTTGTGAGTAGAGATATTCCTCTGTTACGGTTGCGTTAGCACATAAGTATTAAGAATGTCAAAATAATGAAGGAGGTCACACAGATGAACGATATTATTAAGGCAATCGAAGAAGAGCAGTTAAAGTCTGATATTACAGATTTTAATGTAGGTGATACCGTAAAGGTATATGCAAAGGTTATCGAGGGATCCAGAGAGCGTATCCAGGTATACGAGGGTACTGTATTAAAGAGACAGAACGGTGGTGCCAGAGAGACATTTACGGTTCGTAAGATCTCAAATGGTGTGGGCGTGGAGAAGACATGGCCATTACATTCCCCGATCATTGATAAGATAGAGGTAGTTCGTAAGGGTAAAGCCAGACGTGCGAAGTTATTCTATC
>JAUNIU010000146.1:0-2849 GCA_030523265.1 Eubacteriales bacterium
TCAAATATGCTGATGAGGTTATTAGACGTAAGGTTGGTAAGACCGGTAAAAAATAAGTAAAAGGAGTGAAATACGATGATTAAAAAGCAGTCAAGAAGTGAAGTTCGTGTGAAGAAACACATGAAGGTTCGTAATCGTCTTTCCGGCACAGCCGAGAGACCACGTTTAGCTGTATTTAGAAGTAATAATCATATGTACGCTCAGGTGATTGACGATACAGTCGGTAATACCTTGGTTTCCGCTTCCACTCTTCAGAAGGATGTTAAGGAAGGTTTGGAGAAGACAAACAATGTTGAAGCAGCAAGTAAGCTGGGCGAAGTAATCGCTAAGAAAGCATTGGATAAGGGTATCAAGACAGTGGTCTTTGACCGTGGCGGTTTTGTTTATCAGGGTAAGGTTAAAGCTTTGGCAGAAGCAGCTAGAGAAGCAGGATTAGAATTTTAGGAGGAAGACACATGAAACGTACAATTATTGACGCCAGCCAGTTAGAGCTGGAAGATCAAGCGTGTAACCAAGGTAGTTAAGGGTGGACGTAATATGAGATTTACTGCATTAGTAGTAGTCGGCGATAAGAACGGACATGTTGGTGTTGGCCTTGGAAAAGCGACCGAGATCCCTGAGGCAATTCGTAAGGGTAAGGAAGAGGCTACCAAGAAGTTAGTAGAAGTTCCTATCGACGAGAATGGCAGTGTGCCACATGACTTAACAGGTAAGTTTGGCAGTGCATCTGTACTGATCAAGAGAGCTCCAGAAGGTACTGGTATCATCGCAGGTGGTCCAGCCCGTGCCGTACTTGAGTTAGCAGGATATAAGAATATCCGTACCAAGTCTCTGGGATCAAATAACAAGAAGAACGTTGTATTAGCAGCAATCGAGGGCCTGAAGAACCTGAAGACTCCGGAGGAAGTCGCCAGAGCTCGTGGCATCTCTGTTGAAGAGCTGTTAGGATAAGAGAGGTGTAATTATGGCAGATAAAGTAAAAGTAACATTAGTAAAGTCTACGATCGGTGCCATTCCTAAGCAGCGTGCAACAGTAGAAGCGTTAGGTTTGAAGAAGATCGGTCAGACCAAGGAATTGCCGAATAATGATGCGACAAAAGGTATGATTTGGCATGTAAGACACCTGGTAAAGGTGGAAGAGATCTAATCTTAATATATGGAAACAGAAAATGCTCCAAAAAGTGATTTTTGGGGCATTTTGTTAAAAGAAAAGAAATTTTTCTTGATTTTATACCCTTTCTATAGTACAATGGTATATTGTAGCGAGGATATTAGACAGGCCTATCTGTCTAAGGGAAGAATGTGCGGTTCTTCCGGCGCGCACCGCGTCGTCCGTTAGTGATGTTTGGCTGTGGATACAGCCGTAAAATTAGGAGGTTATTATGAATTTATCAACATTAAGCCCGGCAAAGGGCTCAAAGCAGAGCGACAACTTTAGAAGAGGTCGTGGTCATGGATCAGGAAATGGTAAGACAGCAGGTAAGGGACACAAAGGTCAGAAGGCGCGTTCCGGTGCACCACGTCCAGGTTTTGAAGGTGGACAGATGCCTCTGTACAGACGTATTCCAAAGAGAGGTTTTACGAACATCAATTCTAAGGAAATTATTGCAATCAATGTAGATAAGTTAGAGGTATTTAATGATGGCGATGTTGTTACCGTGGCAGCATTGCAGGAAAAAGGCATCATCAATAATCCAAAAGATGGCGTTAAGGTACTTGGAAATGGAGAATTAACTAAGAAGCTGACAGTTCAGGTCAATGCATTCAGTAAGAGTGCTGCTGAGAAGATCGAGGCTCTTGGTGGAAAAGCTGAGGTGATCTAGGATGTTTGAGACAGTCCGTAATGCATTCAAGATCAAAGATCTGCGTAAGAAGATTTTATACACATTCTTCACTTTGATCATTGTTCGTATTGGATGCCAGCTCCCAGTGCCGGGAGTGGATGCCTCCGTTATTACAGATTTCTTTGAATCACAGTCGTCATTAGACTTTTTCAATCAGTTAACGGGTGGCTCATTTTCACAGATGTCAATCTTTGCATTGAACATCACGCCATATATTACAGCTTCCATTATCATTCAGTTGTTGACCATTGCGATTCCGAAATTGGAGGAACTGCATAAAGATGGTGAGGAAGGTCGTAAGAAACTGGCGGAATATACCAGATATCTAACGATTGCTTTGGCTGTGCTGGAAAGTGGAGCGATGGCAATTGGATTTGGTCAACAGGGTTATTTAACAGAGGGTGTATCCTTTACATCTATCGCTGTATTTGTTGTATCGTTGACAGCAGGCTCCGCATTTTTAATGTGGTTAGGTGAGCAGATCACAGAAAAGGGAGTGGGAAATGGTATTTCCATCATCCTGTTATATAATATCGTATCCAGAATGCCAGAGGATATGATGAATCTTTACGAGAAATTCGTGAAGGGTGCTTCCAACACCACAAACGGATTGATCAGTGCTGTGATTATCGTGGCAGTTATCGTCGGAATGGTGGTATTCATTGTTGTTCTTTCGGATGCAGAGAGAAGAATCAGTGTACAGTATTCCAAGAAGACACAGGGTAGAAAACTGGTGGGTGGACAGACCTCCCATATTCCGTTGAAGGTAAATACCGCTGGTGTTATCCCGGTTATCTTCGCAGGATCACTGTTCTCTATGCCGATCGTAATAGCAGGGTTTGCAGGTATTCAGCCTGCTTCCGGAAATGGTACTTCCATTGGTCAGAAAATGTTGAAGGTATTAAACCAGAACAGCTGGTGTAATCTCAGCAGCTTTGGCGAGTTCAAGTACACATTGGGATTAGTGGTTTATATTCTGTTAATTATCTTCTTTGCATACTTCTA
>JAUNIU010000146.1:2859-6671 GCA_030523265.1 Eubacteriales bacterium
CAGGAGATCGCCATGAATATGAAGAAGCAAGGTGGTTTTGTGCCAGGTATCAGACCGGGTAAGCCAACCACAGATTATTTAACCAAGGTATTAAACAGCATTATCATGATTGGTGCCATAGGACTTTCTTTCGTGGCATTTGTACCGATCTTCTTCTCTGGAGCGTTCGGTGCGGATGTTTCCTTCGGTGGAACCTCTCTGATCATTATCGTAGGTGTTGTATTGGAGACCTTGAAACAGATCGAATCCCAGATGTTAGTTCGTCATTACAAGGGATTTATCAGCGATTAAGATACGGAAATCCTGTCTTGCCAGGAATGATATGGCGCAGGAGATCTGTGAAAGAGTATATTATCAGAAGAGACATTGTATCTATGATACGATGTCTCTTTTTTATGGTACTTAGGCTAGAAATTTTTTCACTGCGCGGGGATTTTTTAGTACGACTGTCTTTTTGGCATACTTTTCACAAACATACTGATATCTTTTTTTATGTTTCTGATCTCTGCCTTTATGTAGAATCCACCACAGAAATTCCAGATCAATCTTTTCCATGCAACCCTCTGTCATAGACTCTCTGCTTTTCCCGCGATATGAAATATAGCGTTTGATCGCACGGTATAAGCAAATATGTCTGGGAAAATCAAGAAATATAATTTGTGTAGCCTCATTCATGCGTCTCTCATAGCAGGTTGCCCGATAATTGCCATCAATTACCCAACTTTCATGGGTGTCCAGAAAATTTGATATCATGGCGTTTTGCTCGGTATGATCCCGCTCCTGCCAACCGGGCAGCCAATGTACACAGTCCAGGTGTAATACTTCACAATGATATTTCTCTCCTAACGTTTGCGCCAGTGTTGACTTGCCACTTCCGCTATAACCGATGATAACGTTTCTTTGTGTCATATTCCTACACCCCTCCTTTCTCTGCTGTTGGTGCTTTATTTACTATTAATAGAAAGTATGATAACATAAAATCATGTGTGATGTTAATTATTTTGACATAAAAAATAGCTGAATCAGGGTGTCAGACCTTTTTGGCAAGGGAGAGTATAAACGATGAAATTTATGCATTCTACAGTGGAGGATAAGGCAGAAATATTACAATTATACCGGTCTCTGGTGGGGACTGAATTTTGTGCATGGACGGATGAATATCCGGGAGAGGCAGAGATTGAGGGGGATTTGTCCAGAGATGCTTTGTTTTGTATGAAGGATAGGGAGGGAAAGATTATAGGAGTCATTTCCATCGATCAGGATGAGGCAGTGGAGGCGTTGCCATGCTGGACAGAGGCATGGAAGCCGGCCGGAGAGTTATCCAGACTGGGAGTACGACCAGAAAATCAGAATCAGGGCATGGCGAGACAATTATTGCAACATGGTATGGATGAATTAAAACGGCAGGGCAAGCGAAGCGTGCATTTTCTGGTCTGCAAGACGAATCGAAAAGCGATGCGGTCTTATGACAAATTAGATTTTAATATCGTAGGAGAGTGTGAGCTTTTTGGAGAAAAGTGGTGGTGTTATGAAAAAGCCTTATAGGGTGACGAGGGCAGCGGGGAAATTAAAGTGTGAAGAAGGAGGACAACGTGATGAATAATTTTATCTATGACATTCCGGTAAAGGTATATTTTGGCGAAAATCAGCTTTGCCATCTGGGGGAGGAGTTAAGTAAGTATGGCAAACGTGTACTGCTGACTTATGGAGGCGGTTCCATCAAAAAGTCGGGTCTATACGATGCGGTCCTGGCAGAGATCCAAAAAGCAGGTTTGGAAGTATTTGAACTTTCGGGGATTGATCCAAATCCACGGATTGATTCTGTGCGAGAGGGTGCGCAGATCTGTAAAGAGAAACAGATCGATGTCTTATTGGCAGTGGGTGGCGGCTCTACATTGGATGCAACCAAGTGGATGGCAGCCGGTGCCTGTGTGGATTTTGATGCGTGGGATTTCTTCAGTAAGTGGGCACCTGTGGAAAAGGCACTTCCGCTGATTACCGTATTGACGCTGTCAGCTACCGGTTCGGAGATGGATAGCGGTGGTGTGATCAGCAATCCGGAAACCAAAGATAAGATTGGGCGTGTGGAACGGCCGCTGTTGCCGAAGGCTTCATTCCTGGATCCAACCGTGACTTACAGTGTCAGCAAGTACCAGACAGCCTGTGGAAGTGCAGATATGCTGAATCATATTATGGAAGTGTATTTTAATATGGAGACAGATCTGTATATGCTGGACTGCTTCATGGAGGGTATGATGAAGACTATTATCAAGTATACACCCATTGCCATGGCAGAGCCGGACAATTACGAAGCCAGGGCAAATTTAATGTGGACCTCTTCCTGGGCGATCAATGGATTTGTGAATGGTGGGAAGAGACAGGCATGGAGCTGCCACCCTATGGAGCATGAATTGTCGGCAATATATGATATTACACATGGTCTGGGTCTGGCGATTCTCACACCGCGCTGGCTGGAATACTGTTTGGATGAAACTACTGTCCCGAAATACGTACAATATGGCGTCAATGTATTTGGGATTGATCCAGCGTTGCCAGATATGGAGATTGCAAAAAAAAGTATCGAGATGACAGCAGATTTCTTATTTAATACACTGGGTCTGGATGACACCTTCACCAAGGTGGGGATTAAGAGAGAGGATTTTCCGGTGATGGCAAAGAAAGCGTGTGGCGATGGTGTGATTGCAGGTTTCAAGCCATTGAGACAGGCAGATGTGGAGAAGATATTCGAGATGTGTTTGTAGAATATGGAGATAGAGAGTTGACTGAATTATACGAAAAAGTGAGGAAATGAGACATGGATCGTAATTTATATCCGTATTTGTTGAGCATGGCGCAGGAAGACCGTCACGCGATTGTATTATGTAATCTGGAACATGAGATTATCTATATGAATCCGGCGGCAGTCGAGCGTTATGCCCGGTATGGAGGAAATGCTCTGGTGGGAAAAAGCCTGCTGGATTGTCATAATGGGAAATCCAGAGAACGCATTGAACAGGTATTAAACTGGTTTCAGGCAGGCAAAGAGAATAACCGGATCTATACGTCTTATAATGAGAAAGAAAAGAAAGACGTGTATATGATTGCCCTGCGGGATGAGGAGGGCAATTTGATCGGCTATTATGAAAAGCATGAGTACCGGAATCGGGAGACCATGAAAATGTATGATTTTGCAGAGTGAATACTGGAAAAGTTACGCTAGTGTCAGGGGTTTCTGCATGTATGGCATATATAAAGAGAGCCGTACAGAAAAGACCCAGAATAGGAAGGGAAATCATCATGCAGATTTTAATTGTCGAAGACGATGTCAATATTAATGATTTATTATCGGAGGCGTTGACGAAAGAGGGATATCAATGTCAGCAGGCGTTTTCAGGAACGGAAGCAAGAATGCTGTTGGAGCAGAATAGCTACAGCCTGGTGCTTTTAGATCTGATGCTGCCGGGTATTACCGGAGAAGAAGTCTTGGCAGGAATCCGCAGGAAGGGAAATCTTCCGGTTATCGTGTTGACGGCGAAGGATGATCTCGATGAGAAAATCCAGTTGTTGACGGGAGGGGCGGATGATTATATTACCAAGCCATTTGAGATCAAAGAAGTGATCGCCAGAGTGCAGATCCAGTTGCGTCATGCCGGGCAGGAGCCGGACACGGAGTATCTCTCCTATCGAAAGATGACGCTGGATAAGATCACGCATCAGGTTTGCATCGACGGCAGGCCGTTAGATAAGATCACGAAACAGGAGTTTGCGATTTTGGAACTTTTCTTAAAGCATCCCAAACAGGTCTTTAGCAA
>JAUNIU010000147.1 GCA_030523265.1 Eubacteriales bacterium
AAAAGAGTGCTAACAAAAAATAGACAGGAGGTGAAAGGGTGGAATTAGATGAGAGAAAACTCAAAATTCTTCAGGCGATTATCCGAACTTACTTAGAGACCGGTGAACCGGTGGGTTCCCGTACCATTTCCAAGGATACGGATTTGCATTTGAGTTCGGCAACGATTCGCAATGAAATGTCTGATTTGGAAGATATGGGTTATATCATTCAGCCACACACCTCAGCAGGGCGCATTCCTGCGGACAAAGGATATCGTCTATATGTTGACACGATGTTGGAAAGCAAGTCGGCAGAAGTGAATAACCTCAAGGAAGAGTTGGATGAAAAGGCAGATAAGATCGATGTATTGCTAAAGGAGATTGCCAAATTTCTGGCGACCAATACCAACTATGCAACTATGGTATCCGGGCCGCGCTATCAGTCCAAAAAAGTGAAATTTATCCAGTTGACGGCGGTGGATGAAGAGAGTTTACTGACGGTTATCGTGTTGGATAACAATCATGTCAAGAACCAGTTGATTCGTCTGAGCAGTCCGGTGGACCCGGACCGGGTGACCAAACTGAATTTTGTGCTCAATACCACATTGAACGGTTTGGATGTCACCGAAATGAATCTGGCCATCATTCAGCAGATCAAGGAGCAGATGGGTGGCGATTCGGGTGTGATTGACTCCGTATTGGAAATCATTGGTGCGGCACTGACAGAGGACGAAGATCCGGAGGTTTATACCAGTGGTGCCACTAATATTCTGAAATATCCTGAATTGACGGACAAATCCAGTGCTGCGGAGATCTTAAATGCGTTCGAGGAAAAGAAAGTCATAAACAACTGGCTGGAGATACCGTCGAATAATACGGCACCATCCAATGAGACCCATGATATACAGGTGTACATTGGAGATGAGACGCAGGTGGCAAGTATGAAAGATTGCTCGATGGTGACGGCAACCTATCGGATTCATGAAGGGGTCTATGGTAAGATTGGTATCGTGGGACCAAAGCGTATGAATTATGATAAGGTGGTGGGAACCCTGCAGTCTCTGATGACGCAGTTGGATGATATATTCAAAGATAAATAATCTGCATAAGATGTGGATGATTTATAGATCCGATTCGGGTGCGGAAGGTCCTGAATCCAGATAAGTAAGTAGAGAGGTGGTTAGTACTGTGGCAGATACAGAAAAAACGCTAGAGCAGGAAAGTGTGGAAACGGCAGATTCGTCTGTGGATACACAAACAGAAGAAGTGAGCAACGAGGCAGTACCGGAGCGTGCAGAGACAGAATCTTCTGATTCGACAGCAGAGGAGACGGAAGAGGCGTCTGGGGCATCCGAAGAAAAAGAGGCGAAAGTCAAGAAAATATTTGAAAAGAAAAAAGACAAGACACAGGCAAAATTAGAGGAAAAAATTGCCGAGTTGGAGGAAAAAAGAGTACGTCAATTGGCAGAATTTGAAAATTTTCGGAAGCGTTCCGAGAAAGAGAAATCCCAGATGTTTGAGATGGGTGCCAAAGATGTGATTGAAAAGATTCTCCCGGTGATTGATAATTTTGAGCGTGGCCTGATGGCTGTACCGGAGGAGCAAAAGGAGGATTCCTTTGTTCAGGGTATGGAATTAGTATATAAGCAGATTCTCACGGCATTTGACGAATTGAATGTGAAGCCAATCGAGGCGGTGGGATGCGAATTTGATCCCAATCTGCACAATGCAGTGATGACAGTAGATGATGATGACTTGGAGAGCGGCACTGTAGCAGAGGAATTGCAAAAGGGTTATATGTATAAGGAGAGTGTTGTGCGTCATAGTATGGTAAAAGTAGTGAACTGATGACTTTTACACTCGATTTGACAGGAAATACAATCTGTGAAAAGGCCATGCTGCTTATAGCAGCATGCGCAATATGCATATAAATTGCATCTGGAAAACGAGTTTTCCGAGTGCGATTTTATGCAAAAAGCGGAAACGCAAGAATATCCGCCAAGAAAATAACAATTCATAAACATTTATTATAGGAGGTAATCATTATGAGTAAGATTATTGGTATTGATTTAGGTACAACAAATTCATGTGTTGCTGTTATGGAAGGTGGTAAGCCGGTCGTAGTAGCAAATACAGAGGGAGCCAGAACGACTCCTTCCATCGTGGCATTTACAAAGACTGGTGAGAGACTGGTTGGTGAGCCGGCAAAACGTCAGGCAGTGACCAATGCAGAGAAGACCATTTCCTCGATTAAGAGACATATGGGTACCGATTATCGTGTGACAATTGATGATAAGAAATATTCTCCACAGGAGATTTCCGCTATGATTCTGCAGAAATTAAAAGCAGATGCGGAGGGATATCTGGGAGAAAGCGTATCAGAAGCAGTCATCACAGTTCCGGCATACTTTAACGATGCACAGCGTCAGGCAACCAAGGATGCTGGTAAGATTGCCGGTTTGGAGGTAAAGCGTATCATCAACGAGCCGACTGCGGCAGCATTGGCATATGGCTTGGACAATGAGAAAGAGCAAAAGATCATGGTTTACGATCTGGGTGGTGGTACATTTGATGTATCCATCATTGAGATCGGAGATGGTGTCATCGAAGTTTTGGCTACCTCTGGTGATAACAGACTGGGTGGTGATGACTTTGACGAGAAGATCACACAGTATATGATCAGCGAGTTTAAGGCACAGAATGGTGTGGATCTTTCCAACGATAAGATGGCATTGCAGAGATTAAAGGAAGCAGCGGAGAAGGCAAAGAAAGAATTATCTTCTGCTACCACCACAAACATTAATCTGCCATTTATCAGCATGAATGAAAGTGGTCCGCTGCATTTCGATATGAATCTGACCAGAGCAAAATTTGATGAGTTGACCAGTGATCTGGTGGAAAGAACATCAACTCCAGTGACAAACGCATTGCGTGATGCGGGTATCACAGCTTCAGAGCTGGGTCAGGTGCTGTTAGTCGGCGGTTCTACCCGTATTCCGGCAGTACAGGATAAAGTAAAACAGTTGACAGGTCATGAGCCAAGTAAGTCCCTGAACCCGGATGAGTGTGTGGCTTTGGGTGCTTCCGTACAGGGTGGTAAGCTGGCAGGTGATGAAGGTGCAGGCGATATCCTGTTGCTGGATGTAACTCCGTTATCATTGGCGATTGAAACCATGGGTGGCGTGGCTACTCGTCTGATCGAGAGAAATACCACGATCCCTACAAAGAAGAGTCAGGTGTTCTCTACGGCAGCAGACAATCAGAGTGCGGTAGATATCAATGTATTACAGGGTGAGCGTCAGTTTGCCAAAGATAATAAATCCCTTGGACAGTTCCGTCTGGATGGTATTCCACCGGCCAGAAGAGGTGTTCCACAGATTGAGGTTACATTTGATATCGATGCCAACGGTATCGTAAATGTATCTGCCAAGGATCTGGGAACCGGGAAAGAACAGCATATTACGATTACTGCGGGTTCTAATATGTCTGATGATGAGATTGATAAGGCTGTCAAGGAGGCAGCACAGTTTGAGGCTGAGGATAAGAAGCGCAAAGAGGGAATTGATGCCCGCAATGAGGCAGACAGCATCGTATTCCAGACCCAGAAGGCTTTGGATGAAGTTGGTGACAAGGTAAGTGCCGATGAAAAGGCTAAGGTTCAGGCGGATATTGATGAATTAAAGGCTGTCGTAGACAGAACCAATCCAGAATCCATGTCAGATGCGGATGTGGATGAATTAAAGGCTGGTACAGAGAAGCTCATGCAGAGTGCGCAGAATGTATTCCAGAAAATGTATGAGAGTGCACAGGCTAGTGCTGGCCCTGACATGGGTGCTGCCGGTCCTGATATGGGCGCTGCGGATATGGGTTCCGATGCCGGTAATGATGATGTGGTTGACGGCGAGTATCGCGAAGTATAGGACAGAAAATAGAGAGAGCGGGATAGTTTATGGCTGATAAGAGAGATTATTATGAAGTGCTGGGTGTCAGTAAGACTGCATCCGACTCCGAAATCAAATCTGCATATCGAAAGTTAGCGAAGAAGTATCATCCGGATATGAATCCGGGTGATACAGAAGCAGAGGTGAAATTCAAGGAGGCATCTGAGGCTTATGCCATCTTAAGTGATGCAGAGAAACGCCGCCAATATGACCAGTTTGGTCATGCCGCCTTTGAAGGGGGAGCCGGCGGTGGAGCCGGTGGCTTTGATTTCAATAGTTTTGATATGGGGGATATCTTTGGAGATCTGTTTGGTGATTTCTTTGGTGGCGGCAGATCCAGAGGCACCAGCAATGGACCAATGAAAGGGCAGAATATACGGGTGCAGGTCCGGCTGACATTTGAAGAGGCTTGCTTTGGTACAGAGAAAGAAATAGATCTGAATCTAAAGGATGAATGCGAGAAATGCCATGGTACAGGTGCGAAACCGGGGACTACACCGGAGACCTGCAGCAACTGTGGCGGTAAAGGCCAGGTTGTATTCACGTCACAGTCTCTGTTTGGTGTTGTCCGTAATGTGCAGACCTGTCCAGACTGCCGGGGAACTGGTAAGATTATCAAAGATCGTTGTCCGGATTGTGGCGGCAGCGGATATATCAGTAAAAAGAAAAAGATCTCGGTTACGATACCGGCAGGTATCGATCATGGTCAAAGTGTTCGGATACAGGGCAAGGGAGAACCAGGCATCAATGGAGGACCGAGAGGTGACTTGCTAGTGGAGGTATTGGTGAGCCGTCACCCTGTGTTCCAGAGACAGGACCGGGATATTTATTCCACGGCCCCGATTACCTTTGCAGAGGCAGCCTTGGGAGGCGATGTGCGGATCAAGACCATCGATGGCGAGGTGATCTATACCGTGAAGCCGGGTACACAGCCAAATACCACGGTGCGTTTGAGAGGGAAAGGAGTCCCTTCCACCAGAAATAAGCAGATCCGTGGTGATCACTATGTGACTTTGGATGTACAGGTACCAACGAAGATGAATAACGAACAAAAGGAATTGTTACGTGCCTTTGATAAAGCGATGTATGGAGAGAAAGAAGAACGCGCTGACAAAGGTTCTGCCAAAGAAAAGCGAAAACCATTTAAACGGAAAAAGTAAACACAAAAAGCAGTAAATTCCGGGAATAGAGTTCCTGGATTTACTGCTTTTGTTGTATCACACTGGTATGAGCTTATGCTACCAATCCTCGACTCCTTCAAAGGGGTTCTGGGGGTCGGGTACATTCGGAGTACCATCGGTATCCTGTTCCTGTTCAGCATCTGGATCTTCCAACAGCGTCTGTATCTGTTCCGGTGTGATGCCGTCCTGTGGTTCTGGAAGTTCTGGCTTTGGAGTGGCGGTAGTCACTCTTTGCAGTTCTTTGGATTGGATGGATGCCAGGATGGATTCAATCTCATTATCGTGATTATCAATCGGACAGGCCTCAGTCTGGTTCATGCATAGATAATATTTGATGATTTGTCCGCTTTCCATGGCAACCGTTTCCGCATTACAATAATCGGGATCTCGTTTGTAGGGCAGGAGATCATACATGGTAATGGGATGATCCAGAGAACTGTCATATTTTGCGGATACTATATTATTATAAATAGAATGATTCATGTTGTTCACGCTTATACGCCTCCCTGTGTGCTGTTAATGAACTCTTACTATTATTATAAGATAGGATGGGAAAAGTTGCAACGGAAAAGTGGGGGAACCTATTTGACTTTTTAGTGAGGTATGTTATAATTACGTTTGTTATTTTCCTAAAACAATGAATCAGGTGATATTCACCGCAAATGGAGTAGATAGAGCATATGAAGCAGTATATTAAAAATTTTCTTCGTTATAAATATTTATTGGTAGAGTTGATTAAGAAAAACATTAAATTAAAATATCGAAGATCGTATTTGGGAATTTTGTGGACTTTGATTGAGCCATTATTGACCATGATGGTTTTAACGCTGGTGTTTGGAACGTTTTTTGGCAATAATGACGAGCAGTACCCGGTCTATATCCTGGCGGGGCGTTTGCTGTACTCCTTCTTCAGTTCGGCATCAAAGGCTGGTCTGAAATCAGTGAGCGGCAATGCCGGGATGATTAAAAAAGTATATGTGCCGAAATATATTTATGTATTATCGGCAGTGATTTCCAATTTTGTCACATTTTTGATCTCATTGATTGTATTGGTAGGAGTTGGTGCTGTACTTCATGTAAAACCTACGATATACTTATTACAGTCCTTGATATCCCTGTTAATTTTATTTGTGATGACCATGGGCGTCAGCATGATCTTAGCCACATTAAATGTATTCTTCCGGGATATTGAGTATATATGGTCTGTCTTTACTATGCTGATCATGTATGCTTCGGCTATTTTCTATCAGCCGGATCGTGTGATCAATACAGGCAATGGCTGGGTATTTAATATCAATCCGGTATTTATGTGCATTTCCAATTTCCGTAATTCGGTTCTATATGGAACTGCCATCAAT
>JAUNIU010000148.1 GCA_030523265.1 Eubacteriales bacterium
CTTGATCTCTGACAGATCCACATACACCATACCATCATAATAGGTAACTGCATCCGGCTTTAATTCCTGATATTCCTCCGGACGCTTATGAATCTCATAAAATTCCTTAATCTGGTCATCCGTCGTCCAGATGGATGACAGACAAGTGGTCTCTGTGGTCATAACATCCACGCCGATACGGAAATCAGCAGACAGATTTGCCACACCCGGTCCCACAAACTCCATCACTTTATTCTTCACATAACCATTCTGGAAAACAGCACCGATAATTGCTAATGCGATATCCTGCGGTCCTACCCCTTTTTCCGGCTTGCCTGTCAGATAGATGGCAACCACATCCGGCTTTGCAATATCATACGTCCGGTTCAACAGCTGTTTCACCAGCTCCGGACCGCCTTCTCCCATTGCCATGGTACCTAACGCGCCATAACGTGTATGGGAATCCGATCCCAGAATCATCTTTCCACCACCGGCTAACATCTCGCGGGCGAACTGATGGATCACCGCCTGATGTGGTGGTACATACATACCGCCATATTTCTTAGCACAGGATAAACCAAACATATGATCATCCTCGTTAATCGTACCACCCACTGCACATAAACTGTTATGACAGTTGGTCAGCACATACGGTACCGGAAATTTTTCCAGTCCAGAAGCACGTGCTGTCTGAATAATCCCTACGAAAGTAATATCATGGGAAGTCAGCTTATCAAACTTGATCTGAAGATTCTCCATATTACCGGAAGTATTATGCGCCTCCAAAATACGATACGCCATCGTTCCCTTCGCGGCTTCCTCCTTTGAAGTTACACTGCCACACTTGTCCTGTAATACAGCAGCGGCATCTGCGGTATCTTCTACGATATCTGTACCATTGATAAGATAGACACCATTTTCATATAGCTTGATCATATATTTTTCCTCGTTTCTGCACTGCTTTTGTACATAGTGCAACTCTGTGCCGCAGTGCAGACACAAACTTGCAACGCAAACATTATTTGCATTTTCTTTTTGTATAATCAGATGATACAAAAGTGGGGCGCACCAAGAGAATCCCCAAGTGCGCCATTGCTTTTTTCATATTAACATAATCCCATCTATTTGTCCAGACTGCCAAAAATCCACTTTCGCAGAAGCGAACCCTCTGCCTGTCAAAAGCTCTCTAAGTATTTTATCTTTCATTTCTCAATCATGAATCCGTCCGCTGATATAATACCATAGAAAACACATTTCCCTTCTCTGTTGTCTTCAGATTCATATAACCACCCTGCCTGGTGACAATCTCCCGGCAAAGATATAACCCCACACCAACGCCCTCCTGCTTCCGGCTGTTCCTGCCACGATAAAACCGGGCAAAAATTTTCGACTGCTCCTCCTGGGGGATGGCTCCATTTTCATCTTCCACAGAGATCTCCACAAACATACTAAGCCGTCTGACCCTGAGATCAATCCTGCTGCCGGGTCTGGCATATTTCACAGCATTATCCAACAAATTAAACAACGCCTCGGCTGTCCAGTTCCGGTCATGGTGCATCATGATTTCTTTCTCCTCACTATAGCAGATCTCCGTCCCCTTCTCCTTTGCTTTGGGATAAATATCCTTCACCGCTTTGAGTATCGTCTCATTCAGGCTCTGCCTCTGCATATTTAACTGTATCAGACCGCCCTCCAGTCTGGAGATCTTAATCATATTTTCCGAAAGAAAATTTAAACGCTCTACAGACATGCAGATCACTTCGGTATATTCCTTTCGCTGCTTCTCCGACAAAGATTCCTCCTGCAGGAACTGACTGTACATTTTGAGATTCGATATCGGCGTCTTTAACTGGTGTGCAATATCCGAAACCAGTTCCTTGATATTTTCATGCTCCCATGCCGCCATCTCATTTTGATGCTTTAATATTCTGACCAGCTTAATCACTTTGCTCTGCAGTTTGGAAAGAACGGTATCCTCATTCTCCGGAAAGATTTCTTTTTCCTCCAGTTCCACCAGGACGTCGGTAAGCCGCGATAATTCGATCACGATGTCCGTGATATAACGATCCTCCAGCCGATGCTGCAAAAAGGCCAGCAGACATAACAAGATACATCCCGCCAAAACGACTGCGCTGACACCGCTGTTACCCGTTTGCTGATACACTGTAAACGTCATCCCCACCGATACCACCACAAACAAACATATCAATATCCCAAGGTTTCTCTCGTAAATTTTTCTGCTCATGTCCCCTCTATTCCCCAAACGTATAACCGATGCCGAAAACGGTTATCACATACTCTGGATTTTTCGGATCCTGCTCAATTTTTTGCCGCAGCCGTCGGATGTGTACATTCAGGGTGTTTTCATCCACATAATTTTCATGACAGTCCCAGATCCGTTCCAATATGGTTTCCCGCGTCAACACCTGTCCCTTATTCCGGATCAGCAGCTCTAATAGCCTATATTCTGTCCCGGAAAGCTTCACCGGATTCTGGTGGCAACAGACCTGCATCCTGCCAAAATCCACAGATAACTCTTTGTAACAAAATACTTCTGCCTCAGATTCCTGCGTGCTTCTCCTGAGTACCGCCAGGATTCTCTGATTTAACAATTCTACGGAAAATGGTTTGGCAATATAATCATCACAGCCGGCCCGGAATCCCTCGATCATATCTTCTTCCGTATCCCGTGCCGTCAGAAATATGACTGGCGTATTCCTCTCACAGCGGATCTGCCTGCACAGATCGATGCCATTCCCATCCGGCAGATTACAGTCCAGGATCACCAGACTGTATCCCTGTTTTTTCAACGCGGTTCTGGCTTCCGCTAACGTATATGCCGGATCAGTCTCATACCCCTTGCTCTCCAGATATCCCCGGATCCCCCCGCACAGGATCACATCATCTTCTACGATCAATATTTTCTGCACCTTATTCCCCTTTTCTCAATCGCTCTGTCACGCTTTCCCCTGATATCATATGATACACGATAGCAGGTACCGCCATACAGATCAACAGGATCAGTACAGCGATCACCACCATCGGTATCACCGGATAATAAAATACCGCATAATCTGCAATCTCTCCTGCCATTGCAGCGATCTGACGGATCACGGCGTTTCCCAGCGTCATAATGAGGAGCAATGTGATTACTCCATAATAGAAACCCTCATAAATCAGCATCTTTTTCACCTGTCTCCTGGTCATCCCGATGCTTTCCAGGACTGCCAGCTCGCCCCGTCTGGTGAATACTCCCGTCAGCATTACATTGATAAAATTCAGCGTCCCGATCAGGATCAGCACGATGGAAATCCCGCCTCCCAGAATGTGCATGACTGCCAGCGACGACTGAAAGTCACGGATCATTTCTGACTTAATCTCGATCTCCAGCACCGCGGCATTGGTCTGAATCAGTTCCCTGATACTGGTGGTGACCGCACTTTCTGTCTTTGGATCACAATTTACAATAATATTATCCACTGCCGTGTCGCTTGTCAATCGTTTTAAGGCGGCGTCACTCATCAGAATACAGGACGGCGCTCCGCCGGTCATCCAGTAACAGCCAATATTAATGCCATAATCGTCACGGGGCGTCATACACGAACCCACCTCTACAGAAACCGGATTACCGCTCTCCTGATCTACGATCGTAATGGATTTCCCAAGCATCTGGTCTGCCTGTTCTGCCGTATTGACCATTCCGATCAGACAGATTTCTCCTGTTTCAAACCGGTCCAGATCCATTTTCTGGCGTGCCTTCTTATTATACCGCTCCATCATTTCCCGACTGACCGCAATCACCGGGCAGGAATATTTCTGTTTCCCCTCTGCCGTGCCAAAATATGCAACCGCCTTCTGCCTCTCCTTCTCATCCGTATATGCACTCTCTAAGAACGGCCGGTATAACTCCGGGTCAAACGATAGATATGCCCGGGCAGAACGGTTCACACTCACGGACGTCACCCCCGGTATCCCGGCAATATCGCTGGCGAGATCCTCCGCCTCCTGGCAATAGGCTTTCCTTTCTTCTTCGGTATTCTCCCGGTCTTCACAGTTCGTATATATCGTATAATCATCCGGCAGATAATAATCGATATAATTTTCTAACTTCAAACTGCCCAGAAAAGTATCCACCACCAGAAAGGCCATCGTTCCCATGAATAAAGACGCGAATACCAGGAATGCACGCTTCTTTTCCCGAAATACATTACGAAATGCCATTTTATAGATCTTCCCGCCACCAGCAGACTTCTTTGGTTTTATTTTTTCATTCCTGATACCATTATATTTCAAAGCCTCTACCGCCGAGATCTTACCGGCAAGCTTCGACGGCTTCCTGCAGCTGATGGATACCGTGATCCACGCAAAGACGATGGTTCCGATATAAATCACTGGATGAAAATGGATATCGGAAGGCATGGCGCTATTCGTTCCTGAGGTAAACATCTTCATCGACAGGGGAACCACGCCGAAAGACAATACGGTTCCCAGTAAAATACCGGCCGGTATGCCGATCAGAGACAGCTTATGCGACTGCATCCGCACCATTTTCCGAATCTGCGACGGGGAAGCGCCGATGGTTTTTAACAATCCATAAAACCGGATATCCTTTGTCACAGAAATGTACATGACATTATAGATGAGAAGATATCCGCTCAGTATGATGATCCCTCCTATCAGACCCAGCACCGCCAGTATCACCAGATGGTTTCCCTGGCTTTCCTCCTGGGCGTCATAGCTTGTTTCAAATTCCTGTCCCTTAGAAAGAGTCACCAGACGTTCCAATTCCTCCAGTAACTTTCCCTGCCTGCCGCTTTTCGCAGACAGAGACAACACTCCATCCTTCTCCTTCGTCAATCCCAGGGACCGGATATACCGTTCTGACACGAACCCATGAAATCCCCCGGACGTCGCAGCATAATCCGTAAACCAGCCGGACAGCACAAATTTCTTTTGTTCCGTCCCGGACAGGAGTACAATCTCCATCCCCTGCACCGGTTTCTTAATCTTTAACGCATGTAACGCTGCTTTAGACAGCATGATCTCACGGTCTGCCTCCGGATAAGCCCCCTGTATCCCGCTGATGGCAGGACAAAAGTTCTTCCGGTACTCCGTCTCATCATAATAATCCAGCACAATCGCATTTTCCCCTTGCAGGTCGGACAAACTTCCCGCGGCAATACGCATCCCTGCCGCATAGAGATATTCCGCCTTTTTCGCCTGCCGGATCTGCTGCCGGTCCGGCTGCTTCAGGAAGATGGACGATTTCGTTCCCTGCTGTCGCACTGCCATAATGCTCATATTCTCTCCCAGACTAAACCCGATACTAAATACGGTGGTAAACATAAACGTTGTCAGTACGATCGCAAGCGCCACAAACAGATTCCTGATTTTATTCTGTTTGAATGCCCGCGCACTCAATCGCTTCACCGCAATTTGATTATTATTTTTTAACATACCGGCTCACCTGCTTCCACTCTCCCATCCTCGATGCGGAGTATCTCGTCTGCCATCAGGGCAATCTCCTCATTGTGGGTAATCATGACAATCGTCTGATGAAATTCTCTGCTTGTCACCTTCAAAAGCGAGATGACATCCATCCCCGTCCTGCTGTCCAGATTACCTGTGGGTTCGTCTGCCAGAATAATGGCCGGTTTGGCAGCCAGCGCACGAGCGATCGCCACCCGCTGCTGCTGCCCTCCGGAAAGCTGGTTCGGCATGGCAGTCAGTTTCTTTCCCAGACCTAATGTCTGAATGATATGATCCACATAAGCCCGGTCCACTTCCGAACCATCCAGCTCGATGGGAAGGACAATATTTTCATAAACATTCAGGATCGGTACGAGATTATAATTCTGAAACACAAATCCAATGTTACGGCGCCGAAAGATGGTCAATTCCTCATCCTGCATGGTAAACACGTCTTTGCCGCCAACGGTCACAGTCCCGGAGGTGGGTCTGTCCAGTCCACCTAACATATTTAACAAGGTAGATTTCCCGCTGCCGGACGAACCCACCACAGCCACAAAATGACCATCCTCGATCTGAATGGATACATGATCCAGTGCCTTGACCTGGCTTTCACCTGAACCATATGTTTTACATAACTCCTTAGACTCTAATATATACATTTTAATCTCCATTCTGGAGCGTAAGCGACGGGGCGACGAGAAATTCGCATATGCGGCATCCCTGCCGCATTGTGATTCTCTCGTCTGCCATCAGAGCTATTTGTGACGCTCCGGCACAATATAGCCGTGTGAAAAATAAGCTATCAGGCTTATTTTTCACACCACACTCCTCTCATCTTTCCTCTCTGGAGCCATTATAGCATCCACACCTTACAAACTTATTACGGTTTATCTTACAATGCGATAGATACAAATTTATAAATATTTGACATTCCACATTTTTTCAAAAGAT
>JAUNIU010000149.1 GCA_030523265.1 Eubacteriales bacterium
TGAGTATGCAAGGCAATATGGACAGTTAGAGATTGCAGAATATTTGAAGAAAAAATTGGAAGAAAGACAAGGTTAAGATTATATGTGTCTATTATAATTGAAATTAAAATAAAATTAGGAGATGAATGAATCAAAAAATGGATGCAGAAATCATGAAAGCAGCGAGACAAGCAATTAGGACAGGAGATTTAGAATTATTAAAGAAATTATTTACTATGTACAATGATCTATTCGATGCTATAAGCCCGTTCGGAACTTGGTTACATGTGGCAGTAGAGTTTAATAAAATGGATATCGTTAAGTATCTAATTGATTGTGGGATGGATGTTAATCGAAATGCAGGAATTTCTGGAGGAAATTCGCTTCATAATGCAGCATGTTATGGTAATCTTGAAATTGTTAAATTATTATATAAAAATGGAGCAAAATTCGATGTGAGTGAGGCAACAAAAAATCCATTGTTTGGTGCTATATATAATGGTCATCTTGAGATAGCGAAGTTTCTTGTGGAAAATGGGATAGATATTACTGCAAGCTACTCGATAGGAACATTAGAAAATGTAGATGCATATGAGTATGCAAGGCAATTTGGACAGTTAGAGATTGCAGAATATTTGAAGGAGAAACTGGAGGAAAGACAAGGATAAGATTATATTTGCAGCCTAACTTAACGGCTAAAAAGACTTGGAGAGAAAAATGGGGGAAACCCCATCCCCGGTGCTGCCGTGGACATCGGCTACACCGGGATTGAGATGGTCAGGCGGTGAGGCGGGCATTACGCGCATCCGGATGACATTACTCTGCTAGATACTTTTCATACACCGCAATCACTTCTGCCATGGCTTTCTGTCCGGGTGCGCCGATGGTATTGCGTCTCTCCACACAGGTCTCCATGCTGATGGCATCGTAGATATCTTCTTCAAATACCGGGCTGATCGCCTTGTATTCCTCCAAAGACATTTCGCCTAATGAGATGTCTTTGTCAATACAGTACAGTACCAGTTTGCCAACGATGCCATGGGCATCACGGAATGGAACGCCCTTATTCACCAGATAGTCAGCGGCATCGGTAGCGTTGGTGAAACCGCCTTCCGCACTGGCGCGCATCCGTTCTGGGTGGAATGTCAGTGTGTCTAACATTCCATGGAATAATACGATACAACCTTTGGTGGTGTCGATGGCGTCAAAGACAAACTCCTTGTCTTCCTGCATGTCCTTATTATATGCCAGGGATAATCCTTTCATGGTGGTCAGCAGGGAGATCAGGCTGCCATAGACACGTCCGGTTTTGCCACGGACCAATTCTGCGATGTCCGGGTTTTTCTTCTGCGGCATGATGCTGCTGCCGGTGGAATAGGAGTCATCGATATCAATAAACTGGTATTCATTGGTATTCCAGATGATGATTTCTTCGCAGAAACGGCTCAGATGCATCATGATGATGGACATCGCCGCAGAAAATTCGATCAGATAATCCCGGTCGGATACGGAATCCATACTATTTAATGTAGGACCGCTGAAACCTAATAATTCCGCAGTACGTTGGCGGTTTAACGGGTATGTGGTACCAGCCAATGCACCGGAGCCCAGCGGACAATAATTCATGCGGTCATGGATATCCTGGAGACGGGAGCGGTCTCTGTGGAACATCTCAAAGTATGCGCCCATGTGATGTGCCAGGGTGATTGGCTGCGCTTTTTGTAAATGGGTGAAACCAGGCATGATGGTATCGGTGTTTTCCTTCATGATCTTTAATATGCTGGTCAACAGATCCTTTAACAACCCATCCATCTCCAGAATTTCTTTGCGGGTATACAGTTTCATATCCAATGCCACCTGGTCGTTACGGCTGCGGCCGGTGTGCAGTCTCTTGCCGGCATCGCCGATGCGCTCGATCAGATGTGCCTCAATGAAGCTGTGGATATCTTCGTGCTCTTCTGTAAACTCTAGTTTACCATCCCGGATATCCTCCCGGATGCTTTCCAGTCCTTTGATGATAGCATTCCGATCTTCTTTGGTCAGGATACCTTGTTCTGCCAGCATGGTAACATGGGCAATACTGCCTGCGATGTCTTCCTCATAAAATTTTTGGTCAAACGGCAAAGAGGCATTAAAATTATGTACTAATTGATTGGTTTCCTTGGTAAAACGTCCTCCCCAGAGTTTCATAATCGTATTCTTCCTTTCTCACGTCGTGTTATCCTTGGTTCGGGGGCGGGAAGGGTGCTTTGCATCTTTACAAGCTCCCGTAGAAGGATTTTCTTTGCTTTTATTCATGAAAATACCGAAATGGAAAACCATTTCGGTATCGTATTTGTTTCGGGCAGATTGCCGATCTCTAGTCCTCTGCTTCCGGTTTGGTCTCCTCATCAGAAAATTCAATGAAGTCATCTTCAAAGTTATCATTAAAATCTTCTGCATCGAAATCATCCAGATAATCCGGAACGAAGAAATAATCATATACAAAGTAAGCGATGGCAGCAACGGTGGCGATCGCACCGATGATTGCTAATGCAATCAGGATACCATTCTTATTTTTCTCCTCCAGTTCTTTCTTGTGCAGTAATTCATTGATCTTAGCCATGTTCATTAGTTCGTCTAATTTGTTGCTCATGTTCAGATTCATGTCTCCACATCCTTTCTATAATCCATATATTTAAAAGTATACCATATCTTGCAAATAATATCTATATTTTTTTGAGTTTTGCAAAAGACGCCATCATACGTCTGGTATTGCCACTGTCAAACTCCACGGTGACTTCATAATCCCCGGATTTTTCCCGGAGGGCAATCACTTCTCCTTCGCCGAATTTGGTATGCTTCACCCGGTCTCCTTCGCCGTATTGGATCGATGTAGCCGATGCTTTGGCGGTGGTGCGGTTTGACTTTGAACGGCTGGAGTAATCGGTACCTTTATCAAAAATATTACCGGACATACCGCCAAATCCACGGGAGATCATGGGATTCCCGGCAAAGAGCTCCTGTCCGGAGCTGCGTCTGACAGCCTGTTTGGTCTGTTTTTCTGCCGATGGATTCCAGGTCTGGGAGTAGTTGGAGGCAGATCCGGCAGTGTGATTGTATCCGGTGGCTGCCGGGTGTGTGTAGCTGCTACCATAGCCGGAGCGGTTTCCGCGTCCGGGAAGGTCATCAAAGGAAAGCCCCCGCAGGCCGCGATCCGTGGCAGGAGCCGCACTTTGTTTTAATAAAAATCTTGGGATCTCATTAATAAAGCAGGAAGGGCGGTTGTACTGCTGTTCTCCGTTGCGGAAACGGCTGCGGGCACAACTCAGGGACAGCTTCTCCATGGCGCGGGTAATGCCCACGTAGCACAAGCGTCGTTCCTCCTCCATCTCTTCCGGATCATCTCCCATGACGGCACCGTACCCAGGAAAGATAACGTCCTCCATACCCACCAGATATACGTATGGAAATTCCAGTCCCTTGGCACTATGTAATGTCATTAACAGAACGATATCCGTGGATTCATCCAGCGTGTCAATATCTGCAATGAGGGCAACTTCTTCTAAAAATCCGCTTAAAGTAGGTTTCTCCTCACAGCTTTCCTCATAGGAGACCACCTTGCTAATCAGTTCTTCGATATTTTCAATTCGACCATTGGCTTCGTCGGTGTCCTCTTCCTGTAGCGCACGGATATATCCAGTTTCCTCCAGAACTTCCCGCACCAGGTCCTCCAGACTATAAGCAGGATCTTCCAGGTGTCGTTTAAACGATTCCATCAGACTGACAAAAGAGCCCAGTTTCGCGGCACTTCGCTTCAGTCCATCGATATATTCATAGCTTTGCAGTGCACCATAAAAACTGGTTTCGTGTTCCAAAGCATAGTTAGAGATGCGGTCAATGGTGGTGAGACCGATGCCCCGTTTTGGCACGTTGATGATACGTTTGACAGATATATCATCCAGACCGTTATCAATCGTGCGCAGATATGCCAGGATATCTTTAATCTCCCGGCGTTGATAGAAATTGACTGCGCCTACGATGCGATATGGGATATTGGCTGCCACTAATTTTTCCTCGAATACACGGGATTGTGCATTGGTGCGGTACAGAACCGCAAAGTCGCTATAATTTGCTTCGCCGGACTGCACCGCATGGGAGATGGCATTTGCGATTCCGGCGGCTTCCTCGTATTCATTCTCAAACTGGGAGAAATAAATCGCATCACCCTTGGGTTTCTCTGTCCACAAAGCCTTGTCTTTTCGCATGGAATTGTGACTGATTACGGCGTTGGCAGCATCCAGAATGTTTTGGGTGCTGCGGTAATTTTCTTCCAGTTTGATCACGGTGGCATTCGGATATTCCTGTTCAAAATTCAGGATATTGTAAATATTGGCACCCCGGAATTTGTAAATGGACTGGTCATCGTCACCCACAACGCACAGGTTTTGCTCCGGTTCTCCATTTTCCCCTCTGGAGTTAGCCAATAGGCTGATTAACCGAAATTGTGCGGTGTTGGTATCCTGATACTCATCCACCATGATATAACGGAACCGATTCTGATAATATTCCAGAATATCCGGGTTTTCTTCCAACAACTGGATCGTCTTGCAGATCAGATCATCGAAATCCAGTGCATTGGAATCCCGCAGCCGTTTTTCGTATTCCCGGTAGGCACGGGCATAGGTTTCCTTGAGGAAATCTCCCTGTGCGCGCAGTTCATACTGTTCCGGTGAGATCAGTTCATCCTTGGCAGAGGAGATCGCACTCAGGACAGCGCGTTCCTTGAATTTCTTGGGATCTAGCTGTAAATATTTCAGAATATCACGCATTAAGGATTTCTGATCATCGGCATCATATATGGTAAAACTGCGGGAATATCCCAGTGCTTCGATATAGCGGCGCAGGATACGGACACAGGTGGAGTGAAATGTGCTGACCCAGATATATTCTGCACCTACACCCACGATGTGATCCACACGCTCCCGCATCTCCCCGGCAGCCTTGTTGGTAAACGTGATCGCCAGTATGTTCCATGGATTGACACCATATTCCTCGATCAAATAGGCAATACGGTGGGTCAGGACACGGGTTTTGCCGGAACCGGCACCAGCCAGGATCAGCAAAGGCCCCTTCACATGTCTGACTGCCTTTTCCTGTTCGGGATTTAATCCTTCTAATATGTTCATAATGTTTCTTCCTCATCTTTCTTATTGTAAAATGTGATCGCGGTACGCTTTGGCATTGGCAAATAGCGTCCGTAAGGCATCCGAATCCTCCTGTTCGATGATTTGACGGAAGTCTGCGATGCTGTCCGTAAATTGGTCCAGAAACGTTAGAATTTCCTCTTTATTGGATTCACAGATGTTTTGCCACATTTCCGGGGAAGAGGAGGAGATGCGGGTGACGCTGTGAAAACCACCGGCTGCCAGCAGACCGTAGGTATTGTCATCATCAAGGGCTGCTACGGAGTTTACCAGTGCGGCAGAGATCACATGGGGAACGTGGCTGATTCCGGCCACGACAGCATCATGTTTCTTGGGATCCAGTATCATACAATAAGATCCCACAGCATGGATAAACTGCTTCATCCATTGGATATATTCCGGTTTTGTGTCTGCCAGCGGTGTCAACACATAATATTTATTGATAAAAAATTTAGAGGTAGAATATTCATATCCGATCTTTTCGGAGCCGGTCATGGGATGTCCCCCGATAAACTGCTTGGTCAATCCCGCCTCCCGGATCGCCGCTACGATGTCTCCTTTGACGCTTCCCACGTCCGTCAGCATACAATCCGGGGAGAGATGTGGTGTCAGCCGTTTTAAGTATTCTACATTTGTTTTGACCGGGGCACATAAAAATATGGCATCGCATTGGGAGAAGTCCTCCAGTTTGGTGGTGACACGGGATAGCACACCGTCCTCCAATGCCATATTCAGGCGGGGGTGTGGCTTGGTTTCGTAATAATTGTAAGCCATAATTTCCGCTTCCGGATAGAGCTCCCGTATCGCATGAGCCACCGAGCCGCCGATCAGACCAAAACCAATAAATCCAAATTTTGTTAGTGTGATATTATTTTCCATATGTTTCACTCTTATTTCCTTCCTTATTTAGAATGGGACAAGCCGCACCATTGGTCTAACCGACCATGCATACGCCTGTCTCCGAACATTTTCGATCGAAAGCATGTTTGCTTTATCTACCATTGTAAACGACCATAAAATCGGTGTCAACCTTTCCTCATTTTAGTAAGGGATAACTTGTGGTTATCTGATTATCTATATATTTTGCCGTAATGTCTGCCATGTCTGTGTCAGTGGAAGATTGTCGAAGAGAGATTCGGCTGGTATCGCAGATCCTACCAGCAACCTTACGCCTTGATGAAGGTCTATTGCTTTACCGTTTCGATCGTTTAT
>JAUNIU010000150.1 GCA_030523265.1 Eubacteriales bacterium
CCTAGAGGCACACTCTCGTTATATAGGGGACGTAGCAGTGCATAATATCCTAAAGGACAGGATATAAGCACTGACGCCCCCTAAATGCCTCTACGGGAAACACGGAAAACCTGTCAGCATGGTGCAAGTTTATGGAGAGGCGCATAAATAAATGATCGAAACGGTAAAGCAATAGACCTTCATCAAGGCGTAAGGTTGCTGGCAGAATCTGCAATCTACCGGATTTCTTCTTGACAATCTTTTATAGAAACACAGAATAGACATTACGACAAAATACAAAGATTATCAGATAACCACGAGCTATCTTTATAGAAATGGAGAATCTCAAAGGTGGTTGCGTTCAAAGTATCTTTACAGCTTTTACCAAGGTGTGCTAAAATGGAAAAAGAAAAATGGGCTTTTGTGCCTTGATATTTCTTTATATATTACATGCTAGGAGGACAAAATCATGGAAATTGTATGCTTGGATTTGGAAGGGGTATTAGTACCGGAGATCTGGATTGCTTTTGCGGAGGCGACAGGGATCGAGGAATTGAAAAGAACCACTCGCGATGAGCCGGACTATGATAAGCTGATGAATTATCGTATTAACATTTTGAAGGAGCATGGTCTGGGACTAAAAGAAATTCAGGATACGATTGCAACGATTGATCCGATTCCTGGAGCGAAGGAATTTCTGGACGAACTGCGCAGTATGACGCAGGTGATCATTATCAGTGATACTTTTACACAGTTTGCAAAGCCGTTGATGCAAAAACTGGGATGGCCGACGATCTTCTGTAATTCACTGGAAGTGGCTGCGGATGGAGAGATCACAGGGTTTAAGATGCGCGTAGAAAATTCCAAATATACTACTGTGAAAGCATTGCAATCCATTGGATATGATACCATTGCCAGCGGTGACAGTCATAATGATCTGGGGATGATTGAGGCTAGTAAAGCCGGTTTCCTGTTCAAAAGTACGGATCAGATCAAGGCAGATCATCCAGAATTGCCGGCATATGAAAAGTATGATGAGTTATTAGCAGCCATCAAGGAAGTGATTGGGCAATAGGGATATAACAGTTCATGGTTGTCAATCTTGTGTTCGCGCTGCGACACAAAGATTGCATGATGGGGAAAGACAGCGCAGAGATGAGGAAACGTATGAAAAAGGGTTTTAAGATTGCGGCATTATGTATATCGGAAGTGCAAAATGATGATGTTTTGCATATGCTTTATCCGCTGAATCGGTATTTAAATAAAAAGGGATGGAAACTGATCGTATTTAATACTTGTACAGATTTATTTGAACAGAATCCGTTTGATCAGGGCGAGGCGGGAGTGTTTCAGATGATGAATTTTACATATCTGGATGCCGTGATTATATATCCGCGTAAAATATATGATCAAGATGCTTTGCAGCGGGTGATTGATGCCGCGAAAGAACATCATAAACCAGTGATTATGGTGGAGAGTGAGAGACAATGGCCGGGAACGATTTCTTTGGATTTTGATGAAGAAACGGCGTTTCGGGAGCTGGTGACACATTTGGTGAAGGATCATGGGTTTACCCGAATTAATTGTATTGCTGGTTTTCAGGGCAATGATATCTCGGAGAAAAGGATTCAGATTTTTAAGGATACCCTGACAAAATATGGTGTGCCCTTTGATGCTGAGAAACAATTAGGCTACGGTGATTTTTATGATATACCTACGCAGGCGGTATTGGAGAAGTGGATCGCTGAGGGAAATCTGCCGGGCGCTATCGTATGCATCAATGATATGATGGCGGTTACGACATGCAGAGTGCTTCGGGAGCATGGAATCCGGGTGCCGGAGGATATTGTAGTCACAGGATTTGATGGAAGTATGCAGGAACGGTATTCTTATCCCCGGATTAGTACATGCCGTAGAGACATGGAACAGTTTGCCCGATATATGTATCATGTTTTGGTGGAGGGAGTCAGAAACGAGGAACTGGCACATGCCGGTCAGGAGAATCCATGCCGAAAGGATCATTATATCTTTCCGTATTCCTTTACACCAGCCGGATCTTGTGGATGTAAGGCGGATTCCATGGATGCGGTCAGCGAGGATTTTAGTTTCCTGTATTCCATGAAGGAAGATGAGAATGCCTATATACGTTCCTTGAATAATATGACTGCATGGTTGACCAATACACATAAGCGCAAAGAGATTCATAACATCATTATGAATTATATCCCATTGGACATGTATTTCTGTCTTAATTCGGATTTTTATCAGGACATTCCAAAGGTTCATACGTTGGAGGATCCATTTGCAGACAAGATGGAAGCAGTGCGGTATTTTAAAGGGGAAGATGAGCCGCAGGAGATTGCATTTATGAGATCTGGTTTGATGCCGGAATGGGATCATTTTTTACAGAGTGATGCACCATTGTATGTCATGACGATTCATAATCAGCAAAATATTTATGGATATATTACTGCGCTGGCAGAGACGGAATCCTATCAGAAATTTGCGTTTGGAACGAAGCGTCTGCATCGGTTTTTGATGGACATTGATAATAGTATCAGTATGCATGTACAGCATAACCGTTTGGAGCTCTCCAACCAGAGATTGAAAGATATCCAAAATACCATTATTGTCAGTTTTGCTGATCTGGTGGAATCCCGTGATATGTTTACGGGACAGCATATTAAGCGGACCAGCGCGTATCTACAGGTGCTGGTGGAGCATATGGCTCAGATGCAACAGTATCAGGAAGAACTGACAGAGCGGGCACGGGAATTGATGTGCAAGGCGGCACCTTTACATGATATTGGTAAGATTAAGATTTCTGATACGGTACTCAATAAGCCTGGTCGCTTAAACGATGAAGAATTTGAAAAGATAAAGCTGCATACCGTGGAGGGTGGTAAGATTATCAACTCTACGTTGACGAATATAGAGGACAACGATTATTTGCGGACGGCTCATGATATGGCATTATATCATCATGAGAAATGGGATGGCACAGGCTACCCTTGTAAACTGTCCGGTGAGAAAATTCCACTGTGTGCCCGGATCATGGCGGTGGTGGATGTGTTTGATGCGTTGACCAGCAAGCGGGTTTACAAGGATGCTTTTTCTTCGGATAAGGCATTCTCCATCATGCAGGAATGTAGTGGAACACAGTTTGATGCTGCGATTCTGTCCGCATTTGTGGACATACGTGATCAAGTGGAGGAAGTGTTAATGCTTCATCAGGATGCATGTTAAAAGCAGGAATCCTGTGATCAAAAGAAACGGAGGAGTGTATGAAAAAGATTGCACAAAAAATTATGACGCTGTTGCTTGTGGCAGCTTTGGCGGCAAGTTCTGTTGCTTATGTACCGGCGCAGACGGCAAGTGCTTATACCGTGCCGTCCAATATGAAGTGGTGGGCTCGTGACAAATTTGGTATGTTTATACATTTTGGTGCCTATTCCTATTATGGACAGGGCGAGTGGGCGATGAATGAACAAAAGATTTCCAAGAAGAAATATCAAACGGAGATTGCAGCGAAATTCAATCCTACCAGTTTTAATGCCACTGAAATTGTGAAATATGCGAAACAGGCAGGGATGAAATATATTGTGATCACAGCGAAGCATCACGAAGGGTTCTCTATGTGGGATACCAAGGTGGCAAGTTTCAAGGATTATACCGGGACAAAGACGTTTAGTCTGCAAAGTTATACGAAATTTGGTGCTACCGGTCGTGATGTTCTGATGGAATTAAAAAAAGCCTGTGACAAAGCAGGGTTAAAGTTTGGTCTGTATTATTCCATCGTAGACTGGAACCATTCGTCTCAAAACATCGGTGGTACTTTATCTTCCACCATGACATCCATGGATGCCAGAGCCAAATATATTACCGACATGAAAGCACAGTTGAAGGAACTGGTGGATCTTTATGACCCTGCGGTGATGTGGTTTGATGGCGACTGGAGTTATTCGGCGAAGAAACCTACGTTGGAAAACTGGTGGACAAAATCGGATGGTGTTGATTTATATCGCTATATGAAATCCATTAGTCCGAATATTTTGGTGAATGAGCGGGTATGCCGTAGCTTTGGTCTGGGCGATTTTGAATGTCCGGAGCGGTCGATTCCGGATAAAAGTGCTGTGCCAAAGCGCCCTTGGGAAACCTGTCAGTCCATGAATGATGCATGGGGGTATAAGAAGTCTCTGGAGAAATCCTATTTTTCAACCGGCAGCATCATCCGGGATCTTGCCATGGTTGCTTCCGAAGGTGGTAATTATCTGTTAAACATTGGCCCGAAGGGGAATGGGCAGATGACCAGTGGCAGCAAGAAGATCCTTAAGGGTGTGGGGAAATGGATGAAAACCAATAGTGTCAGCATCTATGGGGTCTCTGCCAGTCCGTTTAAGAAGGACCCGTCTTGGGGAACTTATACGAGAAAGAATAAGACCGTATATGCCCATGTCTATAAGTGGCCAAAGAATGGCAAGCTGGTGATGAAGCGTTACAAAAATAAAAAGATTAAGAAAATAACCATCCTTGGCAAATCCAAGAAGCTGAAATATACCATTAAGAAAAATAAAATCACGGTGAATGTACCTAAGAAAGCACCGAATACGAAAGATACTGTGATCGTAGTAAAATATAAATAGAATATGTAACATGATAATATATCGAAAAAACCGGAACCCATGGAATGGATGGGTTCCGGTTTTTGGTTACATCGGATGGGAGTGTCAAGAGGCATCCGCATCCGAAATTTCTCTTGTGTTTTATTTCTGGTACTCTAATGCGGCACCAATAAATCCGGCAAACAGAGGATGTGGTCTGTTTGGTCTGGACTTAAATTCCGGATGTGCCTGTGTGGCGATGAACCATGGGTGATCCGGAATCTCGCACATTTCTACGATCCGGCCATCCGGGGACAAACCAGACAGATTCATACCATTTGCCTCCAGATCTTTGCGGTAATAATTGTTTACTTCATAGCGGTGACGGTGGCGTTCGGTAATATCCTGTTTCCCATATAACTGATATGCC
Source organism: Eubacteriales bacterium (assembly GCA_030523265.1). Classification (GTDB taxonomy): domain Bacteria; phylum Bacillota; class Clostridia; order Lachnospirales; family Lachnospiraceae; genus Butyribacter. The sequence goes on from JAUNIU010000150.1 coordinate 5,011, forward strand.
AGCGATCCTTCGGTCAGAGTACAAGGATAGGAACCCAGACGTAATGTGCCGCCGATATCCTCCACACCATCCTGATCTGCCATCAGATGAATCACCGGATGAGTGGTCTGCGGATCTAACTCAATGCTGTGCGCATCATTAAAACCACAGACGTGACGGGCAAATTCCACGATGGATAATTGCATTCCCAGACAGAGACCCAGGTATGGAATTTTGTGTTCACGGGCATACTGAATGGCAGAGATCATGCCATCGGTACCGCGGTCTCCAAAGCCGCCAGGAACCAAAATGCCGCTGACATCTCCCAGAATCTCATGGACATTTTCATCCGTGACAGTCTCGGAATCCACCCATTTGATGTGTACATTGGTTTTATGCGCTAAGCCACCGTGTTTTAATGCTTCTACGACACTGATATAAGCATCGTGCAAAGAAGTGTATTTTCCAACTAATGCCACCGTGGTATCCTTTTCCAGGTGTTTTAAGTTATCTACCATGTTCTGCCATTCCTGCATATCCGGAGTTGGGCAGTCCAATTGGAGACACTGACAAGCAACATCTGCCAGATGTTCTTTTTCCATTGCCAAAGGTGCTTCGTATAAAGTATCCACATCCAGGTTTTGCATTACGCATTTGGTAGGAACATTACAAAACAGGGCAATTTTATCTTTGATGCCCTCTTCTAATGGGCGTTCTGTACGACATACAATGATATCCGGCTGGATTCCCATTCCCTGCAGTTCTTTTACGCTTGCCTGGGTAGGTTTGGTTTTCATTTCCCCGGAAGCACCCAGATATGGGATCAGGGTGACATGGATCAGGATCGCATTCTCATGTCCGATATCATGTTGAAATTGTCGAATTGATTCGAGGAAAGGCTGGCTTTCGATATCACCCACCGTACCACCGACCTCGATAATGGCAATCTGGGTATCTTTACAACCGTCATTGCGATAAAAACGGCTTTTGATCTCATTCGTAATATGGGGAATGACCTGTACGGTACCTCCGCCAAAATCACCACGGCGTTCCTTGGATAACACGGACCAGTAGACCTTGCCTGTAGTGACATTGGATTGTTTGGTGAGACTTTCGTCAATGAAACGCTCATAATGTCCCAGATCCAGATCGGTTTCGGCACCATCGTCTGTGACGAATACCTCACCATGCTGTACTGGATTCATAGTACCGGGATCAATGTTGATATATGGATCGAATTTTTGCATTGTAACGCTGTAGCCACGCATTTTTAATAGTCTGCCCAACGATGCTGCGGTGATACCTTTTCCCAGACCGGAAACAACACCGCCGGTAACAAATACGTATTTGACTGCCATAGATACATCCTCCTTCGTG
>JAUNIU010000151.1 GCA_030523265.1 Eubacteriales bacterium
GGGAAAAGTTCTCCGCCAAATTCAACCATATTCATATTCATTCAAATCCCCTTATTTGCTTGATTTCCCGTTCTTCATACTGATTCATATCACATCAGGGAAAAAGCAAAATTGTTGTCAAATTGATGTCATCGCAGCGATTTTGTTGTCAGGGTTTTCATGCTGAGAACCCTTCTCAAAAGATGTCCAATTTTGATAAATTGTCAAATGATTCCTGCTTCTTGCGATCCGTGGCCTCAGCATAGATGTCCATCGTCGTTTCAATATTCCGATGACCCATGATTGCCTGGATCACTTTCAAATTTGTTTCATGTTCACAGAGTCTGGTACAAAAAGTGTGTCTTAAATGATGACAGGAAAACTCCGGAAGAATAACCGGCTTCCGCCGTTCTTTCTTGGCGTTGATAACTTCTTCCGCATTATAGCTGCTGGAAATTCGCTTGATGGCGCGATTTACTGCCTGCGGGTTGGGAACAGTTCCAAAACGGTTGATAAAGATAAAGCCTTTCATCCCATCAATTTCAGTTTCATTAAATCCGTTCTCTTCCTGCTCATCACGTTCCATCTGAAGAGCCTCATATACCACATCAAGCATTGGAATGGTGCGAATGCCTGCTTCTGTTTTGGGTTTTGACACACGCAAAGTGGATTTTCTCGATTCGCCCACCGGATAGTAAACAATACTGTGATTGATACTGATAAGCCGCCGTTCAAAATCGACGTCTTCCCATCGCAGCCCCACCACTTCTCCAATTCTGCCACCGGTACCAAGCAATACTGCAAACAACGGCCACCAATGGTAGTATACAGGGTGGTTCGCAATGTAATCCATAAATGCTCTCTGCTGTTCTACTGTCAGAGCATGTCTGACACCTCTGTCTTTTCCGCCCTTTTTGCTGACTTCCTTCATTACTCCATCTGACGGATTCTTCCGAATGATTTCATCACGAACCGCCAGCTGAAAGGTCGGATGCAGCAACGTGTGAACTGAATCCAGCGTTCCTAACGCCAACCCATCCACATTAAGCAGATGATAGTAAAACTGAAGCACATCCGAATACTTGACTTCTGCAATCTTCTTCCTGCCAAAAGTGTCTCTAATGAAGCGATCATATATATAGATGTAATTACTGCGAGTGGTATCCCTCAGATCATACTTGGTAGACATGTAACGATCAAAGGTAGCATTCACAGTAGCCTTTCCTGCAACATAGACATCTAGGCCATCTAACTGATCCTTCAATAACTGCTTCTCTTTCTCCCGAAGCGCTGTCAGATCCTGTGCATATATGAACTTACGCCTCCCCATTGGGTCAGTATAAGTGTACATATAGCGTTTATCCGAAGCTCTCTGTACCTCTCCTTTCCTGAGCGCTCTTCCGCGCTCGTCTTTTCGTGCCTTTGCCATATCCGTTACCTCCTTCAAAGAATCTTGAAAAAGGAACTCACAGCACTCAGTTCTGTCTGGACAAAAACTCCTCCAAACTTCGCAGGGCAACCTCTGTCATTGACATATTGTGTCTGGCAGCATACTCAGTCAGCTTCTTATGGGTATCTTCCGACATACGGATTGTTATAGATTCTCTTTTGGCATTGTCCTTCCGTGGTCTGCCCATCCTTGTCATACTGCTACCTCCACATTGATTTTTATTATACTTTTTGTAAGGCAGAAAGTCAATCCCCCATATAATGTGAGTCCCTGTGTTGATCTAATGTCCCAACGCATACTTCCTCAATATTCACGGAAGGTTTCCAGAAATTTTTCAAAGATTTCGCAGTTTACAAGCGCAATCCCATCAACCTTATAAACCGCCTTTGCTTCTTTTGCCAACTCCTGAAATTTTGTTAGACCCAGACTGTATTTTTCTGCGCCCTCTTTATAACGAACAAATTTCTTTGCGTATTGTCTCGTCTGCTCTACATCACGTCGTCTGTATCCCATCGTATAATTCCTCCCTCTTCCTTATTTATGTAGAATCAAATGACACTCATATCTGTAAGATACTTGTCCACTTTTAATAAAATCTCTCACGCTCCGTCTGTGGCTGGCAGATCCATAGAAATATCTTCTCCCCGCCTTCCTCATGGCCGGGCCGCGAATTACGGAAGTCTCATTGTCTCCGGATGGATTATCGCGTTATGCAGGTGCCGCCCGCATATCAGTGCTCCTGAGGCTGCTCGCCGCACAGCCGGATAGCCGCTCCCCATTCCAGGATCGTAGAGGTGAAAGCTGTGAAATTGTCAAGGTGCATGGCATGGGGATGCCTTCATCTATAAAGAGCTTTCCTGTTTCGCCAATCTCGAATGAATCTGAAAAAAATTTGAAGACGGCCCCGGATTTCTCCAAGGCCGCCCTGCTTATATCCTTACATAGGGAATTTTGAAATATTCAGCGCGATATGTATCAGGATATACTGTCTCAAATCCTCGTCCATACGCCCATTGACGAAACTGTGTTTGTCAATCAACGGTGCGTATAACTCCAATATTTTCTCCAGTGCCTCGTGGCTGCCGGAAACCGCTTCCAATAATGTTAATCTGAACTCCTCCCGATTCAAAACTCATCACCGCCCTTCGCAAGAGCCTGACGAAGCTTCTTCAAAGCCTGATACCGCTGATCGTACACATGCTGTGCAGAGCAGTTTAAGAGCCGCGCAATTTCTTCCGGCTTTCTCTCCTCCACGAACAGCATCGTCAATATCTGCTGGCGCTTAATCGGAAGGTTTGCAAATGCCTCGGCTAGACGCTCCTCCTCAAAATCAAACGCTGACCGCGATGCTGTCCCATACACGATGTTCTCAGATACAGACAGCATATCCTCCGGGAGTTCCTCAATGGAAACTGTCTCAAACTTTGTACGATACCGATTCAGATATTTCAATTTTGCCCTGTACACCACTGTCTCCAACCAGACGGTAAATCTGGCCCGTAATTCATCATTCTTCTGCTGATGGTTCATGTTTGCCTCCTTTGAGGCACACCACCAAAGCAGAAGTCAAGACACGCCATGATGGCATGCCTTGATGTTTTAACCTTCTTGTTACCAGAAAACTAACAAATCGTTTTTATCTATCCTATCACCCCCTTCATGGCAACAAAAAAACGACCATACTGCACTTTTGTGTAGCATAGCCGTTTAATAAAGCATAATTAACGAGCCGACCCAATATCGGCTTTGAATTTTCCTCGTATTTTTCCGGAATACGCAAACCTGTTACTGGCTGAATTTTTCAAGAGAATCCAAATAGCTGATCAGGCTTTCGCATGCCTGAATCCGCTGCTTTACAGGATATTTGTCAATGCGCTCCGCAATTTCTTTCAAATAGACCTTTTCCGGTTCCGCATAATTCTCCCGAAGCAACTGATCTACCGTTACGGACAGTGCATTGGCAATCTTAACAATCATCTCCAGACTGGGAATCCCTCTGGCATTCTCGATCTGACCGATATGACTGTTGCTGCAATCGCACAATTCCGCCAGATCCTCCTGACGCATACTGCGCATCTGCCGGTACTTTCTGACATTCTTACCTATAATCACATAGTCCATGAGTCCATCTTCTCCTTACCCTATTATTTTATTCAAACCGAAGGCAGAGTTGAAGAATGTACAATTCCATAATACGCACTATAAGTGGAATATCAGAAAGTTTTTGTGGATTTATTTGCCCAATACTTCTGAATTTCATTTCTATGGTACCAATCAATACGCTATCTGCTTACTGAAACAAATCAAGGTTATCCAACATTTGCGCTACATCTTCTTCCAGTATATCTGCTGTTTCCTGACCGCAGGATTCTGCAGAAAGACTTTTTGCCGGAAGCTCTCTCAGCCTTTCTTCAACGACTGCCCGGATAATTTCTTCGATAGTTTCCCGATTATAGCCGGAATCTACCTTAACCTCTATTTTACAACGGGAATTTTCCAATTCCGGGTGGGCAACGATATAGTCGTTCAATGCGGCAACAATAACCGAACTTTTTTTATTTCCCAGTCGCTCCAACAATTCGCCAGCTCGAATCTCCTGTTCTGACTCCGAACCAAATTGAAGGGAATAACGATACTTTCCATCCTTTTTCATCGGGCATCCCTCCGCCCTTATTCATGCGGACGGAGAGAAATCGCTTTTCTTCCCAGCATTTCGTAACCCAGCGCATTTGCATTAGGCGACTCTATAAAATCTGCTTTTGCAACCAGTGGAGAGACTTCCAAAAATGGCCGCAAAAGAATGCTTCCCCCACCAATAAAGATAGCTGGATTTGAGCGAAGATCCACCTGCAATTCCCGGAGCTGGTTCAGGATGTCCTGGGCATGAACCTTTGTCGCACTGCGGATTGTTTTTTTAACCTCTTCAGGCAAAATGGTTTCCTCATCTGAAAGCACTGCACTGATATGTTCGTCTTCTATACGCATATCATGAAGCGCCCCGACCTTACGAATAATCTCATTGTTCATCGTAATAATACCGGTCTCCAGGCTGCGGCAAAACTGCAGATCTGGTTTTCCATTTTTTAAGAGTAATACATCTGTTGTATACCCTCCGATATCAACCACAAACATACGCAGTGTATGAACTACGAGACTGCTTTTAGGAACAACCGCCGCATACGCCTGCGGAAATACCATAACCCGATCAATAAAAATACTGTATGGCTTATCCCGATATACAAACCGGATTATATCATCCCTTTTGAAATATCCGGCAAATCTATCTTTCAGCACACCATAATGCTCCGGTGGCAACCCAACCGCCAGCTGAATCCTTTCGGTGTGCTGGTAATATCCGTTGCTCTCCAATTCCTTAGCAATGGCAAAAAGAGACAAGATAAAATACCGTTCATCCTGCGTCTTGTCTCTCATGTAGCTCAGACGTCTGCCGCTGAGCGTCCAATATTTTCCGTCATACTCCAGAATTTCATCCGTCATAGGCGGCTTGACCGTATGCTCCGAAAGACCGGAAACAAAAGAATGGTTGACTGTCTTAATGGCATAATTGCCATGGTCGATTGCGATTAACATATTGCGTACCTCCTGCAAATTTAATTCTTACACCTTAATTACACGAGCCATCATGTGTATTTACAACCGAAATACACATTTCATAACCGAAAACGTACAACAGTGCAAAAAGAAAAAGGGCAAAGCAATGCCTTACCCTTCCTCGCTCACTGTGTCTGCCTTTGCAGGCAGTATTCCCAGATATAGTCATCCAGCCCTTTATAGCGCGGATCCCAGAGATATGTACCAAATTGAAATCCCATATTGCTAAGAAGAGCCAGCAAACTATCATATCCATTTTGCACATGATGATTGGTCGCGAAATCCATATCAAAGGCTGTCTTAATTTCTGTCAATCCTTCCTTTTGTAGATCAATCAGTGCTGACTCCAGCTGCGTCAGAGCATTGACGCCGGGAACAGCCAGAACGGTAAAGCCAGTAAGTGCATGGATCACATCTGCTTTCATCGGTCCTTCGGTCAAAATCATTTTCGGTTTTACTGAACCGGCCAGATGTGTCCATCCCTCCGCGCGGCAGCCATCCGGCTTTTCAGCGCTGGATACCCAGCGAAACTTACGTCGAGCCACATTATCGCGCCGAATCTGAAGCCCTTGAATTCTGCCCTGACGATCCCGTACCGGAATCAGGATTCCTCGTTGCTCATGAATAAAAGTCCATGAACCGTTTCCTGTCCGATAAAATCCCGGAACCCCGGCAAGGTACATTCCTTCTGACTGAAGCTGTGCAGCAATCGCCGACATTCCCACAACGGGAGTACTCTTATAGCCCAATCGGATGATGTCATTTTCCGTCAGACCTCTGTTTAACAGATTTTCTTTATGATCTACCGCTAACGTCAGTTTAGAAAGCAAAGCGCTGTAAGTGGCATGGCGAGCATCAATATCTATGATCGGGCATTCCTCAATCTGCTGTGGCTGAGACTGAACCTTTCTTCTGGGACGTTTCGGTTCTTCCGGCATCCCAAGCTGCTCCACTAATGCCTTCCTTACCTGGTCACGCGGTGTACCGGTATAGAGCGCATACAGATCGAAAATGCCTCCGGAGACTCCACAACGCGGGCAGCGAAACACCTCTTTCTTCAAATTGATGTTCAGATGCTTTTTTCTCGGACTGCTGTCACAGCAGGGACACGGTACATAATAGGAACTTCTTCCGGAAGGTGGCATCGGGATTCCCAGCAAAGAGACAACATCCCACATGTGAAATATCTCCATCTTGTCTCCTTTCCGGGGATGGCGCTTTGCCATCCCCTTAATTTATGAGATATATAAGAATCCGTCATGCGGTTGCCTGCTGCAGCGCATAA
>JAUNIU010000152.1 GCA_030523265.1 Eubacteriales bacterium
ACCAAAAAGAGAACCAGTGTGGCGATGATTCTGGAGACGGCAGAGCCTAGAGAAGTACATCACTTTGCTACACTGCTTGGTTATGGTGCATGTGCGATCAATCCATATCTGGCGCATGCCACCATCAAAGAGCTGATTGATAATGGTATGTTGGATAAGGACTATTATGCGGCTGTGGATGATTACGATGCGGCTGTCCTGCACGGTATCGTGAAAATTGCTTCCAAGATGGGTATTTCCACGATCCAGTCATATCAGGGTTCCAAGATCTTTGAGACGATCGGTATCGCCCAGGATGTGGTGGAGAAATACTTTACAGATACGGTCAGTGTGGCAGGCAGTCTAACCTTAGAAGATATTCAGAATCAGGTCAATGACCTGCATTCCAGTGCATTTGATCCGTTGGGACTGCGTGTGGAACTTAATCTGGAGAACCGCGGACAGCATAAAGCCCGTGGACACAAAGAGGAGCATTTATATAATCCGGAGACCATTCATCTGTTGCAGCAGTCTACCTGGACCGGGAATTATGATCTGTTTAAGCAGTATTCCAAGACAGTGGACGAAAAGGAAAACCAGATGACCCTGCGGAGTATGTTAGACTTTAATTTCCCGAAAAAGGGTATTGATATTGATAAAGTAGAGAGTGTGGATGAGATCGTGCAACGGTTTAAGACCGGTGCCATGTCCTACGGTTCCATTTCGCAGGAAGCGCATGAGACCTTAGCCATCGCCATGAATCATTTACACGGAAAATCCAACAGTGGTGAAGGTGGAGAGAGTCTGGAGCGTCTGGAGACCGCTGGTCAGGCAAATGATCGTTCGTCTGCGATCAAGCAGGTGGCATCCGGCCGTTTCGGTGTGACATCCCGCTATCTGGTCAGTGCCAAGGAGATTCAGATCAAGATGGCACAGGGGGCAAAGCCGGGCGAAGGTGGACATCTGCCTGGTGGAAAAGTGTATCCTTGGGTTGCCAAGACCAGACATTCTACGCCGGGTGTAAGTCTGATTTCACCGCCACCACATCATGACATCTATTCCATCGAAGATCTGGCACAGTTGATCTACGACTTAAAGAATAGTAACAAAGATGCCCGCATCTCTGTGAAGCTGGTATCAGAAGCAGGTGTAGGTACCGTCGCTGCCGGTGTGGCAAAGGCAGGTGCCGCCGTGATCCTGATCTCCGGTCATGACGGTGGTACCGGTGCAGCTCCGCGGAGTTCCATCTACAACGCCGGACTCCCTTGGGAGCTGGGTCTGGCGGAAACCCATCAGACTTTGATCATGAACGGATTGCGTTCCCGTGTCCGGATCGAGACCGATGGTAAACTGATGACGGGCCGTGATGTGTTGATTGCTGCGTTGCTGGGTGCGGAAGAGTATGGTTTTGCCACCGCTCCCCTGGTAACCATGGGTTGTGTCATGATGCGTGTATGTAATCTGGATACCTGTCCGGTGGGCGTGGCTACGCAGAATCCGGAACTGCGCAAGCGTTTCAAAGGAAAACCAGAATATGTGGAAAACTTTATGAAGTTTATCGCACAAGAGTTAAGAGAATATATGGCTGCGTTAGGTATCCGTAAGATTGATGATCTGATCGGACGTACGGATCTGTTAAAGATCAAGGATTCCGAGGCAGTGGCTGCCAAAAATGTAGATCTGGAAGCAATCATTGATTCCAGCTTTGCAGGAGAGCGCAAGGAAAATAAGTTTAATCCGAAGAATAAATATGACTTTGAGTTGGAGAAAACCATGGATGAGAAGGTATTTCTGCCAAAACTCAAGAAGGTATTGGACAGTGGAGAAAAGACCAGAATCCGTACCGATGTCACCAATATCAACCGCTCTCTGGGTACCATCCTTGGTTCTGAGATCACGAAACGGTTTAACGATACCTTAGAAGAGGATACCATCACCATTGAATGTCACGGCAGTGGCGGACAGAGTTTCGGTGCTTTTATACCAAAGGGATTGACGTTGGAGTTGATCGGTGATTCCAATGATTATATGGGAAAAGGATTGTCCGGCGGTAAGATCGTGGTATATCCACCAGAAGGGTCCAACTTTGCGGCAGAGGAAAATATCATTATCGGTAATGTGGCATTGTATGGTGCTACCAGTGGTAAGGCATTTATCAATGGTATCGCCGGGGAACGTTTCTGTGTACGTAACTCCGGTGCAACTGCAGTCGTAGAGGGTGTGGGCGATCACGGATGTGAATATATGACAGGTGGACGCGTGGTAGTCTTAGGACCGACCGGTAAGAACTTTGCGGCAGGTATGAGTGGCGGAGTTGCCTATGTACTGGATGAAGACAGCAATCTCTACCTCAAGTTGAATAAAGAGTTAGTGTCTTCGGAACCGATCACGGATAAATACGATGTCATCGAGTTAAAGAAGATGATCGAAGAGCATGTGATCGCCACAGGTTCCAAGAAAGGTGCCATGGTTTTGGATAACTTTAGCGAATATCTTCCAAAATTCAAGAAGATCATTTCTTACGACTATAGTAAGATGTTGCAGCTGATCGCACAGATGGAAGAGCGCGGCTTGAGTTATGAACAGGCACAGATCGAAGCATTCTATGCACATAAGAATAGTAAGTAGAGGCGGCTTTTAGAGTACCGGCACAAAATGTGCCTGGGCTCTTGCGGGATTGTATATGCGTTGCTGTGCAATCCTGTGTCATGCGTAAAATGCAACGCAGAAATGAGGATGAGTTATGGGAAAACCTACTGGATTTATGGAATATGATAGACAGGATAACGCTGCGGTAGAACCATTAAAGCGTATTAAAAACTTTAATGAATTTCATGATCCGATGAGAGAAAAGGATCGGCGTGAGCAGGCAGCACGTTGTATGGACTGTGGTGTACCATTCTGTCAGTCGGGTATGATGATCGGGGGCATGGCATCTGGCTGTCCTCTCAACAATCTGGTTCCAGAGTGGAATGATTTGTTATATCTTGGCAATTATAAAAAGGCGCTGCAATTATTACGACAGACAAACAATTTTCCGGAGTTTACTTCCAGAGTTTGTCCGGCGTTATGCGAAGCTGCCTGTACCTGTGGATTAAATGATTCTCCGGTTACCTGTAAGGCAAATGAGAATTTCATCGTAGAGCATGGATATGAGAACGGATGGATGGATGCCGATCCTCCCAAGGTTCGTACGGGCAAGAAAGTGGCTATCGTGGGTTCCGGCCCTGCCGGACTGGCGGCTGCGGACCAGTTAAACAAGCGCGGGCATGATGTGACCGTCTATGAGCGTAACGATCATATCGGTGGCTTGCTGATGTATGGTATCCCCAATATGAAGCTGGAGAAATGGGTGATTGACCGTAAGCAAAAGGTAATGGAAGAGGAAGGCGTTCGGTTTGTTGTCAATGCAGATGTGGGAAAAGATGTTAAGGCTTCGGAACTCTTAAAAGAATATGACAGTGTGATCCTGTGTTGTGGTGCTTCCAATCCGCGTGATATTAAATCACCGGGTCGTGAGGCAGAGGGAATCTATTTTGCAGTGGATTTCCTGACACGGTCTACGAAGCATGTCCTGACTGGGAAAAAGGATGGCTGGATCGATACCAAAGGGAAAAATGTAGTGGTAATCGGTGGTGGTGATACCGGTAATGACTGTGTGGGTACTGCGGTTCGCCAGGGCGCAAAATCTGTCGTACAGATCGAGATGATGCCGAAACTGCCGGATCAGAGAGCAGAAAACAATCCTTGGCCGGAGTGGCCGCGTGTCTGCAAGACCGATTATGGACAGGAGGAAGCCATCGCGGTCTATGGACAGGATCCACGGATCTATCAGGCTACGGTCAAGGAGTTTATCGCGGATAAGAGTGGTAAGCTAAAGAAAGTAAAACTGGTGAAGCTGGAGCCAAAGAAAGACCCGAAGACAGGGCGCATGAATATGGTGGAGATCAAGGACAGCGAATTTGAGATTCCGGCAGACTATGTGCTGATTGCCGCTGGTTTCCTGGGGACACAGGATTACATTGCCAAAGCATTTGGAGTAAAACTGGATGCCCGGACCAACGTGGAGACTGCTGCCGGCAGCTATAAAACCAATGTGGATAAGGTGTTTACCGCCGGTGATATGCACAGAGGACAGTCTCTGGTGGTTTGGGGAATCAATGAGGGGCGTCATGTGGCAAAAGAAGTAGATGCCTGCCTGATGGGATATACCAATCTGGAATAACGTTTCATAGATAGGGAAAGAGAAGCGCGTGCTTTGAATATTTTGAGGAATATTCAAGGCACGCGTTTTGTGGTTTATGACATTTGTCACTTTTAATTACTGTCAGATGTCACTTCTGAAAAATAAGGATTGCGCTTATAATGATATCCAGATAGGGATTGTCGAATGCCGAAAGAAAATGCAAGGGGAGTTTGTGCTGGTGTAGACAAAGTATGAAACTTTTATATTTTGAAATGGGGGATAAACGTATGAGAAATATGAAAAAAAATAGTATGTCACGATTGTTAGGAGTGGTTTTGACGATGGCATTGCTGTTGGGAAATATGCCGGGAGTGATGACGTATGTCAAGGCGGACACCGTGGAGGACAGCAGTTCCCAGGATGCGAACGAGGTCTTTCGTTACCAGGAAATGGAAGAGGGAATCAAGCTGACAGGTTATCTGGGGAGTGAAGAAAATTTACAAATACCGGAACAGATTAATGGGATGACGGTAAAAAGTATAACCAGTGATGCATTTAAGGATTGTAAAAGTCTGGTTAGCGTGACAATCCCGGAAGGTGTCACAACAATAGGCAATGGTGCATTTTTTAATTGCAGAAATCTGAAAACCGTTGCGATACCGTCTACGGTTACAGAACTTACAAAAGGGATGTTTGATTATTGTGTCAGTCTGTCGGAAATAAATATAGCAGACGCGAATACGACCTATATATCCGTGGATGGCATTGTATTTAGTAAAGATCATACCAAAATCGTATTTTATCCAAATGGAAGAGAGGGGGAATATACGATTCCGGATACGGTGACCAGTATAGAAGCGGAGGCTTTTAGTGATTGTAATGGCATTACCGGCATTCATATACCAGAGGGAGTGACAAGCATCGGTAATCAGGCGTTTGCTTATAGCAATCTCTCCGAGATCAGTATGTCTGCCAGTGTAAAAACAATAGGATATTCCGTTTTTTCTGGTTGTGATAATCTAACCGAGATTTTGATATCTTCCGGGGTGACCAGTATAGGAGAATATGCATTTTATGGTTGTGATAATCTGACGGCAATTAATGTTTCAGCCGATAACCAGACGTATGCCTCCGTAAATGGGGTACTGTATAATAAGGCAAAGACAAAGCTGATATTATATCCGGGTGGTAAAGAAGGGGATTATACAATTCCGGGAACAGTTACGAGTATTGCAAATATTGCATTTTCAAACTGTACCAGTCTGACGGGAGTGACCATGCCTGCCAGTGTGAAAAGTATAGGGCAGGGAGCTTTTATGGGTTGTAGTAACCTGAAAAGTGTCATCGTATCCTCCGGAGTGACTGCGATTGGTGAAAGCACATTTAATGGCTGTAGTAATTTGACCAGTGTGACATTGCCATCTACTATTCGCAGTATCGGATCGTCAGCATTTTGTAAGTGCAGTAATCTTATAGATATTACAATACCAGCGAATGTCACGAGTATCGGCGATTCTGCATTTAGCTATTGTAAAGCAATCGAAAAGGTAGTTATCCCCAAGGGGGCAGCCGTAGGGTACAATGCATTTTATTATTGCAGTAGTCTGAAAAGCGTTACCCTGCCGGAAGATATTCAAACGATTAAAAGTTATACCTTTAAGGGGTGTAGCAGTCTTACGGATATTATAATACCGGATACGGTAACCGCAATAGAGTTTCAGGCGTTTCAGGATTGCAGCAGTCTGTCAAGCATTACATTGCCGTCACAGGTAAGCAGTCTTGGGGGAGGACGTGGAGACAGTGTTACTATTTCACCATCTGGAGAAATAAAAGTAGCAAGACCGGTGGCATTTAGCGGTTGTACCAGTCTGACTGAGATTAATGTATCGGAAGAAAACGAAACGTATACAGCAGTAGACGGGGTACTATTTAACAAAGAGAAGACAAAAATCATAGTATATCCTGCAGGTAAACCTGGGAAATATGAAATTCCGGAGGGAGTAACAGAATTTCAGAAAAAGGCATTTGAGGGTTGTGTCAACCTTACAGAGATTACATTTCCTGCCAGTGTTACCAGTATCAATAGTGAGATCTTTGAAAACTGTACAGCACTTACCAGTGTGACCGTACCGGAATGGATTACTAACAT
>JAUNIU010000153.1 GCA_030523265.1 Eubacteriales bacterium
TCCTCTATATGATCGCAATCTGTTGGAAAAGGCACTCAGCGATGATGCCAATATAGAGGAGTGGAGAAAATGCGATGAGAAACCTGCGACGTTTGCGTTTTCACAAACTTTGACAGGATCGAAGCATTCTTCGGAATATACTCTGGCTTCCCAGCAATTTGACTTTCTGAAGAGTAAAGCAGCATCGGGAGAGTCCTTTGTGGTGGTGGGGCGTTGCTCCGAACATGTCTTGCGGGAGTATGAAGGTCTGATCCCGATTTTTGTTACGGGAGATGAGGAATGCAAGATAAAACGAGTGATGGAATCCCGTGATTTTTCACGTAAAGAGGCAAAGGCGGCGTTGTCTAGACACAACCGTTTGCGTAAGAGATATCACAATAGTTATTGTGATGGAAAATGGGGTGATTCCAGATGCTATGATGTTTGCATCAATAGCAGCAAACTGGGGATTGATGGGACCGTTAAGTTGTTAGAGCAGTATATCCGCAGTAAGATGGAGAAAGAGTAAGTATTACATGGTACATATGCAGCAAACATAGTTTTGCTATTTTATACCTTGGTGTGACAAAGATGCCGGACACATATTGTGCCCGGTATCTTTTTGAAAATAGAAGTGATAAGATAGGAATGATATAAAAGGGGTGATCCTATGGATTTGATGGTTGGCACAGTAGATTCCAAGCGGTTGCGCAGAGATCTTTTGCAAATGTACCGGACGACTGGCAATCCCAGGTCTCCGGTTACCAGAAATGCCATTTACGCAGTGGAGGAAGCCAATGAGCAGCAGTTGGTTGCGATTGCCAGGAAAGAGGGCGTGAATCTTAGACCGTATATTCGCTGAGAGAACAGGGAATGGCAAGCAGACCTGTTTCTAGGATGATAGGCATTGCTTTATTTGGCATAAAGTTTCTCATTTTGACATTTTGACGCATTACAATTTACTTTTCCATTAAAATGAGGTACATTATATGAGGTAAAAATGACAGAAAGAGGTGCAAAAGATGAATTTTATAAAAAACAGTTGGAAAGGACTGTTATTATGCTTGATCATTGCAGTACCATCCTGGTTTTTGGGAAAGGCATTTCCGATCATAGGAGGGGCAGTGATTGCGATTTTGGCAGGTATGGTCGTTACTTTGTTCATTAAGGATAAGAGTGGATTTGAGCCGGGGATTAAATTCACATCCAAGAAGATTTTGCAATGGGCGGTGATCCTGCTGGGATTTGGCTTGAATCTGGGCGTGATCTTACAGACGGGAAAGCAGTCTCTGCCGATCATTGTCTGTACAATAGCGACATCTTTGGTCATCGCTTTTATTTTGCATAAGGCGTTGAAGATTCCTTCCAGGATATCTACCCTGGTGGGGGTGGGATCTTCGATTTGCGGTGGTTCTGCGGTTGCTGCCACAGCGCCTGTGATTGATGCGGATGATGAAGAGGTGGCACAGGCCATTTCCGTTATTTTTTTCTATAATGTGCTGGCGGCGATCCTGTTTCCGATCCTGGGTAAAATGATCGGTTTTGATACCACGGCTGGTGATGCGTTTGGTATTTTCGCGGGAACCGCAGTCAATGATACCTCTTCGGTGACTGCGGCGGCATCTACCTGGGATAGTATGTGGAATCTGGGGAGTGCTACATTGGATAAAGCCGTGACGGTGAAACTCACCAGAACGTTGGCGATCATTCCGATTACCTTGGTGCTGGCATTGTGGCGCGGTCATAAGGAAAAGAGCAGCGATGGCAAGAAGGTGTCTTTTAAGCAGATATTCCCATTCTTTATCTTATATTTTATTGCGGCGTCCATCATTACAACGGTGGCGATCCATTTCGGTGTATCTGGCAGTGTCTTTGAACCCATCAAGACATTGAGCAAATTTTTCATTGTCTGGGCGATGGCAGCGATTGGATTAAATACCGATATTGTGAAATTGGTAAAGACTGGTGGCAAGCCGTTGGCGCTGGGTGCTTGTTGCTGGGTGGGTATCACCGGGGTGAGTCTGTTGTTACAGCATATATTAGGTATTTGGTAAAAATAGAGGTGAAAATAGGATGTTAGAATTAAAGAATGTATCATTTGAAGTATCCGGCGATACTGCGCAGATAGAAATTATCAAAGACATGAATCTGGTGATCGAGAATCACAAATTTGTCGTAATAACCGGACCAAATGGTGGTGGCAAATCCACCTTGGCAAAGCTTATCGCGGGGATCGAGAAACCCACAGCAGGACAGATTTTGTTTGATGGTGTGGATATTACAGAGAAGTCCATTACGGAGCGTGCTAAGCTGGGCGTCAGTTACGCGTTTCAGCAGCCGGTCCGTTTCAAAGGGATACAGGTGTTGGACTTATTGCGGATCGCTTCCGGACAGGATCTGACAGCGGCGGCTGCCTGTGAGTATTTGTCTGAGGTAGGATTGTGTGCCAAAGATTATATAAATCGTGAGGTCAATGCCAGTTTGTCTGGTGGGGAGTTGAAACGGATTGAGATTGCCACAGTTTTGGCAAGGGGTACCAGCCTTTCGGTGTTTGATGAGCCGGAAGCAGGGATTGATTTGTGGGGTTTTCAGAATCTGATTCAGGTATTTGAGCGCATGCAGAAAAAGAATGCGCAGCGTTCGATTATCATTATTTCTCATCAGGAACGTATTTTGAATATTGCCGATGAGATCGTTGTATTGGCGGACGGACAGATCCGTGAGCAGGGTCCCAAAGATAAAATCCTGCCGGATTTATTAGGCACATCATCTGCAGTGGATATGTGTCATAGATTACAGGGAGGTGTGTAGTGGTGGTCGATGAGATTCAGAAGAGAATTTTAGCAGAAGTGGCAGATCTCCATGGTGTGCCGGAGGGGGCATATAATATTCGTGCCAATGGAAAAATGGCTTCCAGAAATACCACAGCCAACATTGATATTATTTCTAAGGAGGATGGCAGTGGGATCAATATCCGGATCAAGCCGGGGACGGTCAATGAGAGTGTGCATATTCCGGTGGTGTTGAGCCAGAGCGGACTGAAGGAATTGGTATATAATGATTTTTATATCGGTGAGGATAGCGATGTGGTCATTGTGGCTGGTTGTGGTATCGACAACTGTGGTGCACAGGATTCGGAGCATGATGGAATACATCGGTTCTATGTGGGCAAAAATGCCAGAGTAAAGTATGTGGAAAAGCATTATGGTTCCGGGGATGGCACCGGGAAACGTATATTAAATCCGGGGACGGAAGTGTACATGGAACAGGGCAGTTACATGGAGATGGAGATGGTACAGATCAAAGGCGTGGATTCCACGGACCGCCAGACCAAAGCAGAATTGGCAGCAGGCGCCAGTCTGGTGGTGCGGGAGCGTTTGATGACACATGGCGATCAGAGTGCTATCAGTGGTTATCAGGTATATCTCAACGGAGAAGGTGCCAGTGCCGATGTGGTATCCCGAGCCGTGGCAAGAGACACCTCTTATCAGAAGTTTGATGCCCGCATTATTGGGAATGCTCCCTGCAGCGGGCACATGGAATGTGATTCGATCATCATGGATCAGGCAAAGATTCTGGCGGTTCCGCAGTTGGAGGCAAATGATGTGGATGCTGCTTTGATTCATGAAGCAGCCATTGGTAAGATTGCGGGAGATCAGTTGATCAAACTGATGTCCCTGGGTCTGACAGAGGCAGAAGCGGAAGAACAGATTATCAATGGATTTTTGAAATAAAGAAAGCAGGCGGATGATATGGAAGTTGCGAATGATTTCTCGAAGGGGAGTATCCCTAAGACGATCACGCGTCTGGCGATTCCCATGATCGCAGCAATGTTAGTCAATGCATTGTATTCGGTGGTGGACAGGATCTATATCGGACATTTGGATGGAGTGGGGAAGATGGCGTTGACGGGGGTGGGATTGTGTTATCCTATTACCCTGGCGGTTTCCGCTTTTTCCTTTTTGATCGGGAATGGCGGTGGCCCTCTGCTATCCATTCTGCTAGGAAAGAAGGACCAGCGGGGGGCAGAAAAGGTGCTGGGCAACAGTCTGACGTTACTGGTGCTTCTGGGGATCGCTGTCCCGGCTTTTTGTCTGTGGCTGCGCAAACCGATCCTCTATCTTTTCGGTGCCAGTGATGTGACTTATCCATATGCCAATGCATACATCACTATTTATTTGATGGGGTCCATGGCTGTCATGCTGACACTTGGGTTAAATCCATTCCTAAATGCGCAGGGGTATGCGAAAATGGGTATGATGACCGTGTGCATCGGCGCCGTGTGTAATATTGTTCTGGACCCTGTGTTTATCTTTGCATTGCATATGGGGATTCGTGGTGCTGCCATTGCTACGATTTTGTCGCAGACGGTATCGGCGGTATGGGTACTGGCGTTTCTGCTGGGAAAGCGCAATGCGATTCGGATTCGGATCGGAAACCTTGCTTTGGAGAGGAAAGTCGTCAGACGTATCCTGGGACTGGGGTTTGCCACCTTTATCATGAACATTACGGAAGCTGCGATCACGGCAGTGTTTAATGCCAGTTTGAAACACTTTGGGGGTGATCTGTATGTGACCGTGATGACGGTAGCAACTTCTGTCCTGCAGATCATCTTTATGCCATTGAATGGCTTTGCGCAGGGGGCACAGCCGGTGACCGGGTATAATTATGGGGCGAAGGAATATAAGCGTGTCAAGGAATGTTTCTGGTTTTTGGTAAAAGTATGTGGAGGATATGCTGCGTTGGTATGGATATTGGTGCTGCTTTTTCCAGAGCCATTGATTCGTATGTTTAATACAGATCCGGCATTGATCCGGGCTGCGGTACCTATGTTTCGGATCTATTTCTGTATGTATGTTATAATGTTTTTGCAGATGAGTGCCCAAAATACCTTTGTGGCTATGGGAGAGGCGAAAAAGGCGACATTTTTTGCGATTTTCCGTAAACTGATTTTGTTGATTCCTTTGATCCTGATCCTGCCCAGACTGGGCTTTGGGTTACCTGGGGTGTTTGCGGCAGAGCCGGTGGCAGATACCATATCTGCGGTGACGTGTTTCACCGTATTTCTGTTGACTTCGTACCGGAAGCTGGATGCATAAAGGGAGGAAACGGCTGTTTGTGCTGAAGCGTTACAAATAGCTGTGTGGCAGACGAAAACAGAAGGTTTTCAGTATGTTTCTCAGAGAAGCGCTTCAGAATGGAGGAGAGAATATGAATCAGGCAAAGAAAACATTTTATGCCAATCAGGCAAAGTCTATTATCGAGAAATTAAAGCTCCGTAAGATGGACGGGTATTATTGTGAATCGATGGAGGAAGCCAAGCAAAAGGTGGTGGAACTTATCGGCGAAGCGGGGAAGTCTGTGGGATACGGTGGCTCCATGACCATCGATGAATCGGATCTAAAGGAACAGATCAAAGCGGCAGGCCACGATCTGATTATACGGGAGGAGTATAAGACACCGGAGCAGGTGGAGGAATGCAATGCGCGTATGATTAATGCCGATACCTTTCTGATGAGCACCAACGCGATTACCTTAAATGGAGAGTTGATTAATATTGATGGCCGTGGCAATCGTTTGGCATATTTGATTTACGGACCCAAGCAGGTCATTGTCATTACTGGTATGAATAAGGTGGTGTCCGATGTGGAGGATGGTATTCGCAGAGTGCGCAATTTTGCCACACCGCCCAATACGGTTCGTTTAGACCGCAATACGCCTTGTGCGAAAACCGGAAAGTGCGGGGATTGTCTGGCAGAAACCATTTGCTGCCAGATTGTGACGACGAGGTCTTCCATGGTTCCGGGACGCATCAAAGTCGTGCTGGTGGGAGAGGAGCTGGGTTACTAAAAAATGTTCTGCCCATGCACCCATGGGGAATTTGTGTTTTTTATGAAATAAATTGCTTGGTTTACGACAGCGCACAGTCCGCAATATAATTGTGGATTATGCGCTGTTTTCGCATTGACAGGATCAAAAATATATGGTAGATTTTAGATGTAGTATTGAAAACTACATAAAATGATTTTGAAAAACATAAAATATAGTAAACTGTTTTTTGATGTATATATAAAGGAGGTATCCGTTTGATCAGATTATTTCATCAGAAAGGAAGCGTGATGTCTATGCAAAATCAAGCAAAACACTTTATTCTCAAAGATCCTGGCAGTGCTATTACACATTTTATTGCCTTGATTTTTACCATGGTTGGTGGAGTGCCTCTCCTGCTTAAGGCAGCAGAAGTGCAGGAGCCGATACGCCAGTTTTCTGTGCTGGTATATGTGATG
>JAUNIU010000154.1 GCA_030523265.1 Eubacteriales bacterium
GATACAGTACCAGGAGATTCTTGGAAATTACAGTCTACATAAATTTACCGAACTTATCCTAATCATACGCCCGGATAAGTTTGGTGCATCCAACGAGAAAACTCCAACGGATGCTATCGATGACCAACTGTCTCTTTCTGATGAGGTCAAAGTCTATGCTAATGCCTCTGTACTAGAACTTGTCAGGTAGCAAAAAGATGGTTTTCATCGTCAGGACGGCTATACGTACAAAACGCAAAATTCTTATCAGGGATCTTCCTGTTCGTACCATCAAGTGCACTGTTGATTCGGCAGATATGCAATGTCTGCATGTGGATGTGAGTAAAAACATCTTGGAACAGAGACCGTCCGTGAAGAACTGGAGTATATTCTTGCCAAACTTCAGATCGTCAGATATACTAGGGAAGCCTGTGAATGTCCTAAGTGCAACATTGAAACCATTCATTGTAAAAACACAGACTACAAAATCACCGATGAATCATTCCCTAGTATCTCCAAGTTCTGTTGTTAATGTTGTGTATGATAAGTATGCAAACAGTGTACCTCTCTACATACAGGAAAAAGACTGGGAGAATCTCAAATTGTCTTTAAAGCGTGCTGTGATGGCCAACTGTATTATCTGCTACTCGGAGGATTATTTTGCCCCATCATTAATCGTCTGAAAAAGGAATTAGTCAGTCGTGAAGTTTTTTACTGCGATGAAACTCCGTGGAGGCCATACCGGGGAAAAGTGTCCGGAACACCACCGATCATCGCAGAAATCGGTAGGGATTACTGAGACAAACTCTTTCATATCGAAGATCGGTATTTGAAACATCTTGAGTTGAAAAAAATAATCCTGGAGGCTTTTTGGTGCTGGCTTGGTTCTGCACAGGTATTAAAAGGTTCTAACCTTGGAAAAGCAGTGACTTATGCCAGGAATCAAAACCATATATGGAGAACTATCTTCGGGATGGAAGATGTGAGCTGTCAAACAATGCTGCAGAAAATACGATTCGTCCATTTACTGTCGGCCACAAAAGCTAGCTTTTTTCAAATGCACCAAAGGGAGTCTGGACCAGTGCAGAAGTATATAGTATCATTGAGACAGCAAAGGCAATTGATCTCAATGTATTTACCTATCTGGAACATTTACTGATGTACATATCAAGCACAGAATGGCTGATCTATCCAGAAGATCTGGACGATTTGATGCTGTGGTCAGAGCAAGAACAAGCTGAGTGTAAATAAGTTAATTTCTCTAGGGCTGTTATTATATCAGCTCTGTTATTATTTTACTAGGCACTCTGTTGTAGATTGCTTGCTAAACCGGATAGATGATATGGCGAAATTCCCTGGATGTCCATCTGTATTGTACATAGGCAGAAAAGACTATAAAGTGGAAAGAGTTTGAGAAATGCATAGAAAAATCTCTGGAAATTTGAAGTTATAATGGATAAGCAATATCGTGCTTATGGACTTTTGAGCCATTATATGGTAATATACAAATTGCTGTATTAGGCTTATAAAGGACTTTCTAAGGAGGAATATATAAACATGAAGCTCGGAATCGTGGGACTTCCCAACGTAGGAAAAAGTACATTATTTAACTCATTAACAAAGGCGGGTGCAGAATCAGCCAATTATCCATTCTGCACCATAGACCCCAATGTGGGTGTGGTGCCGGTGCCGGACTCCAGACTGGATGTGTTGGCGAAGATGCACAATTCTGCCAAAGTGGTACATGCAACCATTGAGTTTGTAGATATTGCGGGACTGGTAAAAGGCGCATCAAAAGGAGAGGGGCTGGGCAACCAGTTTCTTTCCAATATCCGTGAAGTGGATGCGATCGTACATGTGGTGCGTTGTTTTGAAGATACCAATATTGTACATGTGGATGGTAGTATTGATCCATTGCGGGATATTGAAACCATTAATCTGGAATTATTATTCTCTGATTTGGAAATCTTAGAGAGAAGATATGCCAAATTGGTGAAAGGTGTGAAGAATGACAAGACGCTGGTCAAAGAAACCGAGTTGGTGGAGCGGTTGAAAAAGCACTTGGAAGATGGCAAGCTGGCGAAGAATTTTGAACCTGCGGATGAGGATGAGGAGGAGCTTCTGGCAAGTTTTAACCTGCTGACTTATAAGCCGACGATCTATGCGGCAAACGTGGCAGAGGAGGATTTGGCAGACGATGCTGCTCAAAATGATAATGTGAACCGTGTTCGGGAGTATGCCAGAGAGGAAGGCTCGGAAGTATTTGTCATCTGTGCGCAAATCGAGCAGGAGATCGCCGAGTTAGACGAAGAAGAAAAGAAAGAATTTTTAGAGGAAATGGGATTAAAGGAATCCGGTCTGGAGAAAATGATTGCTGCCAGCTATTCTCTACTGGGACTGATCAGTTATCTGACTGCGGGAGAGATGGAGACAAAGGCGTGGACCATTACCAAAGGCACAAAGGCACCGCAGGCAGCCGGAAAGATCCATTCAGATTTTGAGCGGGGATTTATCCGCGCAGAAGTGGTCAGCTACGATAATCTGGTGGAACAGGGAAGTTATAATGCGGCAAAGGAAAAGGGACTGGTCCGTTCCGAAGGGAAAGAATATGTTGTACAGGATGGAGATGTGGTTCTCTTCCGTTTCAATGTATAATGGATTCTTGCGTATCCGTATGTTTATTTTTCATGCGAAAAGGCCATGCTGCTTATAGCAGTATGGCAATATGCACATAAATTGCATCCGGAAAACCAGTTTTTCGAGTGCAATTTTGTGCAATATTTCCACATCACCATTTGTGATGTGGCCTTTTCGCACTAGTTCATACAAAATACGGAAACGCAAGGCAATGGATTCTATTGTTGGAATGACTGAAATTTGCACTTGTTGGTTTGAAAAGCACGGGAGGAGCTGCTATGGATATACGATTTCCACATTTGGGCATTGAGATCGCACATTTGGGAAAAGAAATCAGTATCGGTGGATTTGGCATTGCCTACTATGGTCTGATCATTGCCCTGGGTATGGTGTGTGGTTATACCATGGCGGTCTGGCAGGCGAAGCGGACCGGACAAAATACGGAGATGTATCTGGATCTGGCGTTGTGGGATATTGTATTTGCTGTGATCGGTGCCAGAATTTATTATGTCATATTTAGCTGGGGATACTACAGCGAGCACCCGGCAGAGATATTGAATCTGCGGGGCGGTGGTCTGGCGATCTATGGCGGGGTGATCGGAGGTGTCGTCACAACTTTGGTTTTTGCCAGAATCCGCAAACAATCTTTCCTACAACTTGCCGACACAGCTTGCGCGGGTTTGCTGGTGGGGCAGATCATTGGTCGTTGGGGTAATTTTTTTAACCGGGAGGCATTTGGTGATTATACCAATGGGTTGTTTGCCATGCAGATTCCCAGAGAGGATGTGCGGGCATCGGATCTGACGGATTCGATTATGTCACATCTGGTAACCATAGGAGGGACAGAGTATATACAGGTACATCCCACATTTTTATATGAATCGGTTTGGAATCTTGTTCTGTTACTGGTGCTGGTGTTGGTTACGAAAAAGAAGCAATATCATGGGCAGCTCTTTTTACTATATCTGCTGGGATACGGTCTTGGCAGAGTGTGGATCGAGGGTCTGCGCACAGATCAGCTGCTGCTGTTTGGCACTAAGCTTCCGGTATCCCAGCTTTTATCCGGGATATTGGTATTGTTTGCGATCGTTCTCTTGATTCGTATGGGATGGAAGCGACGCAAAAAGCGGCAGACGGAAGTGACTGCAAAAAGATTATAATTATAAGATTTATAAGAAGTTGTACAAAGGTACAGCTTCTTTTTTTTGTTTTAAAAAACTGAAAAATCTCTCTTTTTTGAAAAAACACTTGCCATATTCCCAAAAAAAGGGTAGAATGGGATACAAAGTGGTGGAAAGTGGGAGAAAGTGGTGTATAAAACCACAAAAGTGGAGAGAATGCATCCCAACCAACGAAAACGAGGAAAAGGTGGTGATAGTTATGTTTATGGGTCAGTATGAACATACCATTGATACCAAGGGCAGGACTATCATACCGGCAAAGTACCGGGAGGAGTTGGGGGAGTCGTTTGTTGTCACACGAGGTTTGGATGGCTGTCTATATCTATATCCTGCACCGGATTGGCAGGAATTTGTGGACAAACTGAAAAACCTGCCTTCCAATTTGAAAAACCGCCAGATACAGAGACAATTTCTGTCCAAGGCAATGGAGGTATCTCTGGACAAGCAGGGACGTATCCTGATTCCCGCCATGTTGCGTGAGATCGCGGGGTTGGAAAAGGATATTACATTTGTGGGTATGATGAACCATGTGGAGATATGGGATAAAGCCCGCCTGGAGCAGGAAGATGTTGCGGAGAATGCAGAATTGTTAGAAACTGCGATGGATGAATTGGATATCTCCTTGTAGTTCAGGGCAAGAGAAGGAGGATCGCCATGGAGTTTCAACACGTATCTGTATTACTGGACGAAGTGATCGAGGGATTACAGATCAAGCAGGATGGGATATATGTGGATGGTACACTGGGAGGTGCCGGGCATGCCAGTGTGGTGTGCAGTAAACTGGGGAATTCCGGCAGATTTATCGGAATTGATCAGGATGCGGACGCCATTGCCGCCAGCACGGAACGCTTAAAACCATATGGTGACCGGGTAACCATTGTCCGCAGCAATTATGCAGACATGGTTCAGGTATTACGGCAGGAACAGATTTCTCATGTGGATGGAATTACTTTAGATCTGGGGGTATCCTCCTTTCAACTGGATACTTCAGACCGGGGATTTTCCTATCGTATGGATGCGCCGTTGGACATGCGTATGGACGATCGGCAGACAGTATCCGCGGAAACGGTGGTCAACGAATATTCCGAGATGGAATTATTTCATATCATTCGCAACTATGGGGAAGACAAATTTGCAAAAAATATTGCCAAACATATTGTGGCAGAGCGCAAAATAGAGCCGATTCGGTCTACCGGCAGACTGGCAGAGATTGTCAGTCAGGCAATACCGATGAAGATAAAAAAGCAGGGGGGACATCCTGCGAAGCGGACATTTCAGGCGATTCGTATCGAAGTCAATCACGAATTAGAGGTTTTGGAACAAACGTTAAGCGACATGATTGATTTGTTGAAGCCGGGTGGTCGTTTATGTATCATTACGTTTCATTCCTTAGAGGATCGAATCGTAAAGAAAGCATTTCGGGATGCGGAGAATCCCTGTACCTGCCCGCCGAGTTTTCCGGTATGTGTATGTGGGAAACAGTCCAGAGGCAGAGTGGTGACACGCAAACCGATCTTGCCGTCAGAACAGGAAAGGGAAGCGAATCCTCGTTCTAAAAGTGCAAAGCTGAGAATTTTTGAACATCATTAAGAGATTTGGAGGAGCCGACTGAATCTCAATAGAAATCGGAAGGGAGTTGCAGATTATGGCTAATAGAAGATATTCGGAAGGATATAGATCTTATGATCGCAAATATGCTGCGACAGAGCGCCATACTTATGTAGATGGCAATACCGTCCGCCGTCTGGACACGCTGCCGAGAAGACGGGAGCAGGAAGAAAGATGGGAGGAGGAACGCCGTCAGCGGAGAATACGCAGACGTATCCAGAGACAGCCGGTACATATGCCGGGAATCGACCGGGCATCGCTGGCGTTTCTAGTTGTGGCATTAGCGGTGACCTTGTATATCTGTTTTTCATATATACAGACACAAAACAAGGTTTATGAGCAAAAGAACCAGGTGGTTCAGATGGAATCTTCCGTTGCTTCACAAAAAGAAAACAATGATATTGCATATCAGGAGATTTTGGACTCCGTGGATTTATCAGAGGTATATGAAAAGGCTACGAAAGAGCTGGGGATGGTACAGGCACAGGAAAAGCAGATCTATACCTATAAGAGTAAGAAAAGTGATACCGTGAAACAGTATGGAGAGATACCGGATGCTGATTAATGTTGGCATCCGGAACTTTTGTTAGTTTGGAGAGAATCATGAGCAGACAGGTAAGAAGAACGGGAAAAAAAGCAGTAGTGAACAGAAGGCGCAACAAGATTAGCACCCGCATGATGTATTTTCGATTACTGATTGTGTTTGGTGCTATTGTTTTGCTTTGTGCACTTTTGGTGGTGAGGATCGTCCTTTTGGATCAGAATAAGGGAGAGAGCTACGAAAGACAGGTCTTACAGCAGCAGAGTTATATGAATAATCCCATTCCTGCCAAAAGGGG
>JAUNIU010000155.1 GCA_030523265.1 Eubacteriales bacterium
GCACTTAAGGAAGTGGTGCAGTCTGCCAATATTTTATTGTTTATCGATGAGATTCATACGATTATCGGTGCGGGAGGGGCAGAAGGTGCCATTGATGCCGCAAATATATTGAAGCCTTCCCTGGCAAGGGGGGAGATACAGTTGATCGGAGCCACTACCAGAGAGGAATATCGCAAATATATTGAAAAAGATGCGGCACTGGAGCGGCGTTTTCAGCCCATCGATGTGAATGAACCGGATGAGGCGGGGGCGATCGCTATTTTACAGGGATTGCGGGAGCGTTATGAGGCACATCATCAGGTGGAACTCACAGATGCAGCATTGGTGGCGGCAGTGAAGATGTCTGAGCGGTATGTGAATGATCGCTTTCTGCCGGATAAAGCCATTGATGTTATCGACGAGGCAGCCGCCAGAGCCTCTTTACAGATTTATCTGCCTTCCCCGGAGTTGCGGGAACTGGAGGATCAGCGCAAATCGCTGGAGGAGCAAAAAGAAGAGGCAATCAAGTCGGAAGATTATGCGTTGGCAGGCGAGTTAAAGCGGAAGCAGCAGGCAGCAGCAGCTAAGATCGAGTCTTTGCAGGCACAGGCGCAGCAAGAACGGCAGAAGCGGCAATTGCGGGTGACAGAGCATGATGTGGCTAAGGTGATCGCAGACTGGACGAAGATACCAGTGCAGAAACTACAGGAGGCAGAGACAGAGCAGTTAAAACATCTGGAAGAAATTCTTCATCAACGGGTAGTGGGACAGAAAGAGGCAGTGGAGGCGGTGTCAAAAGCAGTTCGCCGAGGTCGCGTGGGACTAAAGGATCCCAATCGTCCTATCGGTTCTTTTCTGTTTCTGGGTCCTACCGGTGTG
Source organism: Eubacteriales bacterium (assembly GCA_030523265.1). Lineage (GTDB taxonomy): Bacteria > Bacillota > Clostridia > Lachnospirales > Lachnospiraceae > Butyribacter. Next base: position 859 of record JAUNIU010000155.1, read on the forward strand.
GGCAAGACAGAATTATCCAAGGCACTGGCAGAAGCCGTCTTTGGCAAAGATAATGAGTTGATCCGGGTAGATATGTCGGAGTATATGGAGAAGCACAGCGTCTCTAAGATGATTGGTTCCCCACCGGGATATGTGGGATATGAAGACGGAGGGCAGTTAAGCGAGAAGGTACGCAGGCATCCGTATTCTGTGGTATTGTTTGATGAGATCGAGAAGGCGCATAGTGATGTCTTTAATATTTTACTGCAGATTTTGGAGGATGGTCATGTGACCGATGCCCAGGGGCGTAAAGTCAGCTTTAAAAACACGATTATTATCATGACTTCCAATGCAGGCGCACAGCAGATTATCGCACCAAAGCATCTGGGTTTTGGTGCAAGTGCCGATGCGCAGGCTGATTATCAGAAAATGAAGGAAAGTGTCATGGAAGAAGTGAAGCGGATATTCAAACCGGAATTTATTAACCGTATCGATGAATTGCTGGTATTCCATACCTTATCCAGTGAGGAGATTCAGGATATTGTGCGGATATTATTGGATTCACTGAACCGGAGGATACAGACACAGATGCGTATGGAACTGGTGGTGACGGATGCCGCTGTGGCACATCTTGCCAAAAGTGGGTTTGATAAGACTTATGGTGCGCGCCCGGTTCGCAGAGCGATCCAGACTCAGATCGAGGATGCATTGGCAGATCGGTTACTGGCAGGGGAATTAGCTGCTGGGGACCGTGTACAGGTGGATTGTGCATCCGGTGAGGCAGAATCTTTGTGTTTTCGTAAAATAGATTAATATTGGTGTGGGAAGTTGCAAACTGCAAAAAGTTTGTAAATTATTCCAGATGCCAGTGTAGAAAAAGATCATAAAATGTGATATGCTAGAGACAGAAACCCAGACTTTCAGTCAGGCTTACAAAAAGAAGCAATTGGAATCGTGGGAAGGCGTGGGTTTATACAAAATTTTATTATGAACAGAGTGAAGATACACAGAGGAGGAAGGACTATGGCGGGCATTGCAGATTTGATCGCAAAGGAAAAGGATGGAACATTAAGTTTCGGCAATTTTGATTTGGACAGCAAACAAAAACGATCCGATTTTGAATATGAGGGAGATCTTTATAAGGTAAAAACATTTAAAGAGATTACGAAGCTGGAGAAAAATGGTTTGTTTGTATATGAATCTGTACCGGGGACGATGGTCACGGGAATGAAAGCAACAGACCAGGAGGTATCCTTTCAGGTCGAGGGATGGGAAGATTCCTCGATTACTTTGGAGTTAGAGCCAGAGACAGAATATCAGGTGACGATCGCGGGGACTGATATTGGTAAGATGAAGACGAATCTGGGTGGTAAACTGATTTTAAGCGTAGAAATTGATCCAGGCAGCGTATATGAGATTAAGGTGGTTAAGAGCTAAATATGGCAAAAGCAAAGAATAAGACAGCTTTTTTTTGTAGAGAATGTGGATTTGAATCTCCCAAATGGCTGGGACAGTGTCCGGGTTGTAAGGAATGGGATAGCTTCGTGGAGGAGCCGGTGGTCAAAACAGCCGCCGGCCGTCCTGTGGCTGTCGTGGAGCGACGGGAACCGTCCAAGTTATCGGAGGTCATCATAAATGAAGAGACGCGTATGCTTACCGGAATCGGTGAGCTGGATCGCGTGCTGGGCGGTGGCATTGTCACGGGTTCCCTGGTCTTGGTTGGTGGTGATCCGGGGATAGGCAAGTCCACTTTGCTTTTACAAATGTGTAGAGAATTAGTAGGTGATGGACATGATGTGCTGTATGTGTCCGGGGAGGAATCGGTCAAGCAGATTAAGATGCGTGCAGAACGTCTGGGAACATTCCGGCAGGAATTATTTTTGTTAAGCGAGACCGATTTGGATATGATTACAGAGATTGTCACGAGACGCAAGCCGGAAGTGGTCATCATTGATTCGATTCAGACAATGTATCGGGAAGAGATCGGCTCGGCACCGGGGAGTGTGGGGCAAGTGCGGGAAACCACCAGTACTCTGATGCGGCTGGCAAAAAGTCTGCCGGTATCTATTTTTATTGTGGGACATGTCACCAAGGAAGGTGTGGTGGCGGGACCCAGAGTGTTGGAACATATGGTGGACACGGTGCTTTATTTTGAAGGGGATGGTGGAGCTTCCTATCGTTTTCTGCGGGGAGTGAAAAACCGCTTCGGGTCCACAGATGAGATCGGTGTGTTTGAGATGCGGGGCGATGGGTTAAAAGAAGTCCCAAATCCGTCCGAATATATGTTGCAGGGCAAACCGAAACAGGCACCGGGATCCGTTGTGGCATGTTCCGTGGAGGGAACCAGACCGATCATGGTAGAGGTACAGGCTTTGATCTGTCAGACGAATTTTAATCTGCCACGCAGGACTTCCACCGGTACCGATTATAACCGGGTGAATCTGTTAATGGCGGTGATTGAAAAGCGTATGGGAATCCGTATGGGAGATTGTGATGCTTATATTAATGTGGCAGGCGGTATGAGGATCAATGAACCAGCGCTGGATTTGGCCATTATCATGGCGATTCTTACCAGTTACCGAAACCAGTCTCTGGATGATGAAACCATCTGTTTCGGCGAGGTGGGTTTGGCAGGTGAGGTACGTGGCGTGAATATGGTGGAGCAGCGTGTGATTGAGGCGGCAAAGATGGGATTTGAGCGTTGTATTTTGCCAAAGGTGAATGAGAAGCAACTCCGAAAACTGTTACAGCCGGAACAAATAGGTGGTTTGCAGTTAGTCGGGGTGGAAAGCATCTATGAATTATTGGAGGTGATCTGATGGCAGATTTAGAGACGCAAAATTCTGCAGATAAAATTATTGACCGTATGGAAATTACATTAAATAATTTGGAACAGATGTCCTTTGATTCCATCAACACCACAGACCGAATGGTTATGTTGCTCAGCGAAGCCAGAGAATACCATGCGATTATGAGAACCGGGGATGAGGAGGAACGTTTGGAAGCCAGTGAAGCAATGGGGGCGATATTGGACCAATTATTAAAGATATCGTTTAAGGTCAATAATTTGTCTCATCAGTTGGAGCGGGAAACCGTGTATCAAAGGGATACCGCAGAAAGTATACGTCAGGTAATTGATTTTTTGTATTCTCTTTCGTGATTCATTCACACGAGTGATAAGTATTTATAAAACGTATAAAAAAGTTCAGAACATTCGTTATGGTGTTCTGAACTTTTTCATAAAGGGAAGTTTTTTGTTTCTTTATATAGGTGAAACCAGAGTATTACCGAATTTATGAGACCACGATCCCTGTCAATGATGTTTTATGAAACGGTAGTCTGGACCATTATGGACGCGGCCGCTTCGGTGGTTTTGGTCCCATATATTGATAGAAATAGGTTTTCATCATGCCATTATAGATCTTGCGGTTCTTAGAGGCTTTTTTGCCGATATACTGTTCTGCCTGATCAAAAGCCGTAATCAGGTACATGGACCAGCTATCCAGTCTGTCATAGGCTTCACCGATTTCCCGATAGAGTGCCGGCATATCTTCTTCCGTCTCCAGACGTTGTCCATAGGGTGGATTCGTAATGATAAAACCGTACTTCTTGCGGTGGCTTAGTTCGTGCACCGGACGTTGCTGGAAATGAATCAAATGATCCACTTCTGCGAGACTGGCGTTTTCCATGGCGGCGGCGATGGCATTATGGCTGATGTCATATCCCTGAATATCCATGGAAATATCCCGGAGAATGCGGTTTTCTGCCTCGTCGATGGCTTCATACCAGCATTTTTTAGGGATGAGATGAGACCAGTTTTCGGCGGTAAAACTGCGGTTCATACCCGGTGCAATATCTGCGCCGATCAGAGCTGCCTCAATGGGAAAGGTGCCACTGCCACAAAAGGGGTCTACCAGAATGCGGTCGCGCCGCCATGGGGTCAGCAGGATCAGAGCGGCAGCCAGCGTTTCTGTGATGGGAGCTTTGACCGTTGCTTTGCGGTAACCGCGTTTGTGGAGAGAATCACCAGAGGTATCTAACCCTACGACCACCTCATCTTTCATCAGTGTGACGCGAATCGGAAATTCTGCGCCGTCTTCGGAAAACCAATCGGTGTGATATTTGGATTTCATGCGTTCTACCATGGCTTTTTTCATAATAGACTGGATGTCCGATGGACTAAACAGTTTACTCTTGATGGAAGTCGCTTTCGTAACCCAGAAACGACCGTTTTCGGGGATAAAGTCTTCCCAGGGCAATGCCTTTGTGCCCTCAAATAGTTCATCAAAAGTTGTGGCGCGAAAGCTGCCCACTTTGATTAATATGCGTTCTGTAGTGCGAAGAAAAATATTGGCACGGCAGATGGCGGCGGCATCTCCGGCAAATGTGACTTTACCATCCTCTACTTTGATAATATCATATCCCAAATCCTTGATTTCTCTTTTTAACACGGCCTCCAGACCAAAATGACAAGGGGCAATTAGTTCAAACTGTTCCATTCTCTTCCTCCGTTAGACAATTATTATACAGATGCAAAACATTCTGTCGATATCCTAATCTATTATAATGAAAGAGTCAGAAGATGGCAAATCTTCTTGAGTTTCCGCATTTTTAATTTTATGATTTTTTGTGTGAAAAAGCCATGCTGCTATAAGCAGCATGCGCAATATGCATATAAATTGCATCCGGAAAACAAGTTTTCCGAGTGCAATTTTATGCAATATTTCCACATCACAGTTTGTGATGTGGACTTTTCACACCAGTTAATGCAAAATGCGGAAACGCAAGTGCAAATCCTGTCTTGCAACTTAGATTTGCTGTGTTATACTATATTCTTGGGGATTTAGGGAATCCTATTAAAAAACAGAGAGGACAAGACAGTGACAAAATTATTTCGTTATTTATCAGAATACAAAAAAGAATGTGTCCTGGGACCATTATTTAAGTTGTTGGAGGCTGGATTTGATCTGATTGTACCTTTGGTGATGGCTGCGATTATTGATCAGGGTATTGCCCATCAGGACAGGGGATATATTTTGCGGTTTGGTGGTGTATTGCTTTTGTTAGCGGCTGTGGGATTGACCTGCTCTATCACGGCGCAGTATTTCGCAGCTAAGGCGGCGGTGGGTTTTGCAGCAAAACTTCGCCATGCCCTGTTTGCCCATATTGAGAGTTTATCTTTTCGGGAAATGGATCAGATTGGAACTTCGACGATGATTACCCGCATGACCAGTGATATTAACCAGATCCAGTCTGGTACGAACATGGCATTGCGTTTGTTTTTGCGTTCTCCCTTTATTGTGTTTGGTGCTATGATAATGGCATTTACCATCGATGTGAAAGCAGCTTTGGTTTTTGTGGTGGTGATACCATTACTG
>JAUNIU010000156.1 GCA_030523265.1 Eubacteriales bacterium
CATGGCGGACATCTGACACACGGAAGTCCGGTAAATATGTCCGGTCAATATTTTCACTGCGTACCTTATGGTGTCAATGACGATGGTTTCATCGACTACGATCAGGTGGAGAGCATCGCGAAGGAATGTAAACCAAAAGTTATCATCGCAGGTGCCAGTGCCTATGCGAGAAAGATAGATTTTAAGCGTTTCCGCGAGATTGCGGATGCAGTAGGTGCATATCTGATGGTAGATATGGCACATATTGCCGGTCTGGTGGCTGCTGGTGTACATGAGAGTCCGATCCCATATGCACATGTCACTACCACTACCACACATAAGACCTTGCGGGGACCTCGCGGTGGAATGATCTTATCCAGTGAAGAATTTGCAAAAGAAATTAACTTTAACAAAGCAGTATTCCCTGGAATCCAGGGCGGACCTTTGATGCATGTGATCGCCGCAAAGGCTGTCTGCTTCAAGGAAGCATTGGATCCAAGCTTCAAAGAGTATGGACAAAATATCATCAAAAATGCACAGAGTTTGTGTAAGGGATTACAAAACCGTGGAATCAAGATTGTATCTGGTGGTACGGACAATCATTTGATGTTAGTAGATCTGGCAGACAAAGGGTTGACAGGAAAAGAGGTAGAGAAGTGGTTAGATGCCGCTCATATTACCTGTAATAAAAACACGATTCCAAATGATCCGCAGTCTCCATTTGTCACCAGTGGTATCCGTCTGGGTACGGCAGCTGTTACCAGCCGTGGTTTTCAGGAGGCAGATTTGGATCGGGTGGCAGAGGCCATTGCTATGATTATAGATGATCCAGAAGGCAACAAGGCGAAAGCGACAGAGATCGTTAAGGGATTAACCGACCGTTATCCTTTGTATCAATAAACGAGTATTGGGTGATATGATAGGGTGACAAGTATATAAAAAGAAATGGGGTGTAAGATTGCATCAATGACCGGATAGCCAGATTGATGCAATCTGGGATTTGTGCAGAAGCGTCACAAATTCTTTTAATCGCGGTGCAGAAGTTATCATTTATTCTGTCTACGATTCCTTAGCAAAAACGCTTCGGAATGGAGGAAAACTATGAACAATCCTTTTGACAAAGAATCTCTGTCACAGCGTGAAAAAGATTTGCTGGAAGATGGTGGATGGCAGTGTTCTTTTTGCGCTACCGTAAATGCAAGCTATATTACCACCTGTGCATGTAGTCATAACCGGGATGACAGCTATGAAAATCTTCATGGACGTTATGTTCCGAGAGAAGATGAAGAATGGACAGAGGCAGGAATCACCGTGGAGGGACCTGCAATTCAGGTGGAACCGGAAGTGTCAGCGGCGTCTTTCCGTCCAGAACCAGAACCGGTATCATTCCAGCCAGAGCCTTCGTTCCAGTCTGAGCCTGCTGCGCTTCAACCGGAACCTTCGCTTTCGCCGCATCCTGACAAGGCATTCCAACCGGAAGCTGCGACTCCGGCGGAGAGTGCTTCTGCGCCAACCACAGCACCAAAGGCTCCTGTTTCTAATACCAACAAACCAATGGAAGAATATTCCGAGTATGAACAGGGTATTTTAAAGGATGGCGGCTGGGAGTGTGCATTTTGTTCCCGTATCAACGCCAACTACATTACCACCTGTGCATGCGGTCATAGTAATGATGATAGTTATCTCAAGAGAAGAGGCAGGTATGTTGATCCAGAGGAAACAGAGCAGGAGGAAACTTCTCCAGAACCGGCACAGACAGTATCTCCAGCTCCGACACAGACTGACACAGAACCGTCCACACCTGAGGAAACCGGTGCTTCCTTGATTGCCAATATCGAAAAAGAACTGGAAAACAACCAATCAGACGTGGCTAAGATTCGTGCAATCCGTAAATTTAAGGATTTGGTGAAAAAAGGTTATATGACCGAGGAAGAATTTAACCAAAAGAAAGAGGAACTGTTAAGCTTTGATGACGAAGAAGAGGAAGAGGCACCAGAAGCGGCTTCTGAATCAGCCGCCGCCACTGAAGCAACCGGTGACCATTCGGATCAGAATGAGGAGGATGCATAATGTATCTGGAAGTGAATGTAACCAAGATTGTTAAATATGTTTGTCTTGCTGGTGTTTCCATTGTAGCAGTGATTTTTGGAGAAAAGGCACTGGAAGAGTATATACGCATCAAGCATCAGCAGGAGGAATTATAAAAACGTAATATATGAGTAAAAAAATATTTATAGCCGAAAAACCAAGTTTTGCAAAAACACTTGGGGTTTCCGGCAATGCAGGACAGGGTTATTTAGAATCCGGAGATTATATTGTAACCTGGTGTGTGGGGCACTTGGTTACCATGAGTTATCCAGATGTCTATGACGAGGCACTCAAAAAATGGTCGCTTCAGACCCTGCCTTTTTTGCCGGAAAAATTTCTATATGAATTGATTCCTGATGTAAAAAAACAATTTCAAATCGTATCTGGACTGCTGAATCGTCCGGATGTGGACACAATCTATGTCTGTACCGACTCCGGACGGGAGGGAGAATATATTTACCGTCTCGTAGACCAGATGGCATCGGTACCGGACACCAAGGACAAGCGCCGTGTCTGGATAGACTCTCAGACAGAGGAAGAGATTAAACGTGGTATCCAGGAAGCAAAACCCTTATCCGAATACGATAATTTATCCGCCTCTGCCTATCTGCGGGCAAAGGAAGACTATCTGATGGGGATTAACTTTTCCCGTGTGCTGACTTTGAAATACGGGCGAACGGTGATGAATTATCTCAATACCGGTAAATGGTCAGCGATCTCCGTAGGACGTGTCATGACCTGTGTATTAGGAATGGTAGTCCGCAGAGAGCGGGAAATCCGGGACTTTGTCAAAACTCCGTTTTACCGTATCATAGGCAGCTTTGGCTACCAGGGACAAAGTTTTGAGGGAGAATGGCGTGGTGTGGAAGGCTCCAGATATTATCAATCCCCGGTCTTGTATAAGGAAAACGGGTTCAAACAGCGTACGGATGCCGAACAGCTGTGTAAGGAACTGACCTACGAGCCTATGACCGCCACGATACATAAAATAGAGAAAAAGAAGGAAAAGAAAAATCCGCCTCTGCTTTTTAATCTGGCAGAATTGCAAAATACCTGCTCCAAACTTTTTAAGATCAATCCGGATGAAACCTTAAAAATTGCGCAGGAGCTGTATGAAAAGAAACTGGTGACATATCCACGTACAGATGCCAGAGTTTTGTCCACCGCAGTGTCCAAAGAGATTCATAAAAATATTGGCGGGTTGCGAAACTATCCGATGGCACGGGAATGCGCCGAACATATTTTGCAGGAAGGCAGCTACAAGGGGATTGCAAAGACTCGTTATGTCAATGATAAACAAATTACAGACCATTATGCCATCATTCCCACCGGGCAGGGATTTGGCGCTTTGCAAAGCCTTAGTCTGACCGCAAGCCGTGTCTATGAAGTGATCGTGCGAAGATTTTTATGTGTTTTTCTGCCTCCGGCAGAATATCTTAAGATAAACCTGACGATCGGACGGTCCCTGCCGGAGAAAAATATACCGGATACCGGTAAAACTCTGCCAGAGACCATGGAATCCTTTTTCTCCGGCTTTAAGGTACTGACCCGGCAAGGGTATCTGGCATATGCCACAGCTTCCTTTGCGCGGAAAAAAACGGAGAAATCTGCGGAAGATTCCGATAGGAAAGAAGAGGAACAGGAAACTTTTGATCAAAATCTGATTGATACCATTGGCAAATTACGCAAAGGAACAGAAATTGAACTGAGAACTTTAGAAATCAAAGAGGGTGAAACCTCACCTCCGAAACGATATAATTCCGGTTCCATGATTTTAGCGATGGAGAATGCCGGACAGCTGATCGAGGATGAAGATCTGCGTTCCCAGATCAAGGGCAGCGGCATCGGTACCAGTGCCACCAGAGCTGAGATTCTTAGCAAATTAGTCAAGATCAAATATCTGAAACTCAATAAAAAGACGCAGATTATCACACCGGAACTATTGGGCGAAATGGTATATGATGTGGTAGACACATCCATTCGTTCACTACTCAATCCGGAGCTGACCGCCAGTTGGGAACTGGGTCTGACACAGGTTGCGCAGGGCAGTATCACGGAAGAAGAATATATGGAGAAACTTGCCGGGTTCATTACCAGACGGGTGGATTATGTGAAACACACATCCAACGAGGTCCCACTTCGCAGATGTTTTGATGCAGTGGCTCCGTATTACAAAACAGGGAACAAGTCCACAGGCAAGAAGACAAATACCCGGTCCAAAGCCAAAACAGCAAAATAATCAGGGGGAATATGAGTATGTATGATGCATTAAAAAATGAAAAATTATTTAATTTAGAGGAAACCATTGCCAAAGATATTTTTACGGATATTGATTATCCGTGGGAGATCTTGCCTCTCATTGGCGATTTTATACGGAAACTGGGAGAGACATTATCCGAGGAGGAGTATACGCAAACAGACGATGCTGTCTGGATCGCCAAAAATGCCACTATTGCGCCTACTGCGTCCATCACGGGACCTTGTATTATTGGCAAAAATACCGAAGTGCGTCCCGGCGCATTTATCCGTGGCAATGCCATCGTAGGAGAAAACTGTGTGGTGGGTAATTCCACCGAGTTAAAGAATGTAATCCTGTTTAATAATGTGCAGGTACCACATTATAACTATGTCGGGGATTCCATTTTGGGATATAAATCCCATATGGGAGCCGGTTCCATCACTTCCAATGTAAAATCCGACAAGACTAAAGTAACCATCGCATATCAGGGTGAGAAGCTTCCAACCGGATTAAAGAAGATGGGTGCTATGCTGGGAAACTATGTGGAAGTAGGCTGCAACAGCGTATTAAACCCAGGTACCATCATCGGCCCGAATACCAATATTTATCCTTTATCCAGTGTGCGCGGTTTTATTCCGAAGAACTGTATTTTTAAGAAACAGACCAACATCGTGGAAAAGGAAATGTGACGGGAAGCAGGATAAAAGATCACAAAAATCGAATGGTCCGGTATAGGACGATTCGATTTTTTTCGAGTTTTTTTCTCAAAAGCTATAGACTAAATAGTGATTTTGTCCTAAAATATTGATAAGACTGTGGGTGAATACATCCACAGAGAAAAAGCAAATCGAAAGGAGCAAAAAACATGATTTATTCACAGGAAGTAGAAAACATGTGCCCAGTTGCTCAGGGTGTGCACCATGGTGCGGCCCCAATCCCAGAGGAGGCAAAATGGGTTCAGGCAAAAGAAGTAAAAGATATCTCTGGTTTCACACATGGCGTAGGCTGGTGTGCACCACAGCAGGGTGCTTGTAAGATGTCCCTGAATGTCAAAGAGGGTATCATCCAGGAGGCACTGGTGGAGACCATCGGATGTTCCGGTATGACACATTCTGCTGCTATGGCATCTGAGATTCTTCCGGGCTTGACCGTGATGGAAGCACTGAACACTGACCTGGTATGTGATGCTATCAATACAGCCATGAGAGAGTTGTTCCTGCAGATCGTTTACGGACGTTCCCAGAGCGCATTTTCCGAGGATGGATTGGCAATCGGTGCCGGTCTGGAGGATTTAGGTAAAGGTCTTCGTTCCCAGGTTGGTACGATGTACGGTACCTTAAAGAAGGGACCTCGTTACCTGGAGATGGCTGAGGGTTATGTGACAGCCATTGCGTTAGATGACGAAGATATGATTATCGGATACAAGTTCGTTAGCCTTGGTAAGATGACTGACTTCATTAAGAAGGGTGATGATCCTAACACTGCCTGGGAAAAGGCAAGTGGACAGTATGGTCGTGTAGATGACGCTGTTAAGCTGATTGACCCAAGAACAGACGAAGAAATCGCAAAATAATATAAAGGAGGCAAACGAATCATGGCATTATTTGAATCATATGAAAGAAGAATTGACCAGATCAACGCTGTATTAAACAGCTATGGTATTTCTTCGATTGAAGAAGCAGAAAAAATCACAAAGGATGCTGGACTGGATGTGTACAACCAGATCAAGGGTATCCAGCCTATTTGTTTTGAAAATGCATGCTGGGCTTACATAGTAGGTGCAGCCATCGCAATTAAGAAAGACTGTCGTCGCGCAGCAGACGCAGCAGCAGCAATCGGTGAGGGACTTCAGTCCTTCTGTATTCCGG
>JAUNIU010000157.1 GCA_030523265.1 Eubacteriales bacterium
GTATTTTGCCACCGCACTGGCGAAACAGTACGATGCAGTTCTGCCATATATCGAAAAGCAAAAATTAGCGGTATGGACTCACAATAAGGCGATCCAGAAAGCGATAGAGAGTTATCGGATTACACCGGAACAAAAGAATTATTTGCGTACGCTCAAGATAAAAAACTGTAAAAATAGGGAACCCTAAAAACTGGTAATCGTTGACAAATTTTATCATTTTTGGTATGATGCATAGAGCAATGAGGGAGTAGTTAGCGCGTTTGCGTGACTAAGTCAACAATCTCGTCCGCGTGCGGTTTCAGATGCGATCTGGTGAATGGCACACAGTCTGGCTTAATCTTAAATAATGAGACTCTTGCGTAGTGATTTTGCTGCGCCTGGGTATGATAAAAAGAGGTGCAGTATAATGTAACTCTTTTTTTTATCACAGTTAGTTGCACAAGGCGGTGCAGAAATGAGGTAACGTATGGAATATATTTTATTGGTTGTCGGTTTTGTGTTGTTAATCAAAGGTGCTGATTTCTTTGTGGATGGTAGTTCCAGTGTGGCGAAACGACTGCGGGTGCCATCTCTGATTATCGGTATGACCATTGTTGCCATGGGAACCAGTTTGCCGGAATGTTCGGTTAGTATTAGTGCAGCATTGGCACATAATACCGGTGTGGCAGTGGGGAATGTAGTGGGATCCAATATTTTTAACTTGATGGTGGTATGCGGTATCTGTGCGTTGTTTTGTCCGTTGGCAGTCAGCAAAAAGACGCTAAAAGGAGAATTTCCGTTTTCTGTGCTGGTGGCTCTGCTGTTGATGATACTGGGATGGATCAGTATGTCTCTGGGGCATATGGACGGTGTGATTCTTTTGGTGTTCTTTGCCTTTTTCCTGGGATGGATGATTACTTCTGCTATCCGCAACCGGGAGAATCAGACGGAGCAGGATGAATATAAGATTCGTCCGATATGGCAGTGTCTGCTCTTTATCGTGGGCGGTGCCGCTGCCATTGCATTTGGCGGGGATTTGGTGGTGGATTCTGCGTCTGCGATTGCGACAACCTTTGGTATGTCACAGAATCTGATCGGATTGACGATCGTAGCCTTTGGAACCAGTTTGCCAGAGCTGGTAACATCCGTTGTGGCAGCCAGGAAAAAAGAAGTGGATATGGCATTGGGAAATGTGATTGGTTCCAATATTTTTAATATATTATTTGTACTGGGCATTGCCTCAGCCATTAGCCCGATGGCATTTCAGATGGAAAATGTCATCGATATCGTAGTGTTGATCGGAATGAGTCTGCTGGTACTCTGCTTTGCATGGACCAAGGAAAAGATCGTACGGTTCGAGGGGGTAATCATGTTGGTTCTGTATGCCGCTTATGCGACATATATCTGTATGCGTTAAGGAGAAAAATAAATGGAACATTTACCGGTTTCGGAAACATCCAGACAGGGGGAGAGAAAGTCTGGCAGATGGTTTCTGGCAGAATATAATGACAGGCGAATGGAGAGTGGGAACATATCATTGATTGCAGCGGCGATATTACCGTTGATTCATTTTGCCTTGTTATCCAAGATATCAATAGTGGTATTTGCTGGGTTTGTGGTGTATGAATTGTTACTGGTAACAGGTGTGGCACAGGGAACGAAGCAGTATCATAAAATGTATGATCTGCAGGGACGGAGTTACCCTTATGGGCCCCATACACCTGCCCGGTGGATTTTTGGTTTCTCGATAGCGTTTATGGCAGTGGCACCCTCCAGGGGATTTCCCGTACTGTTTATCTGGTGTGTGGGTATGCTTCTGAGTTTTGTCGTAAACTTTATTCGCGGGGAACGAAAAAATCTGTGGAAGGAATTTTTGGTGGAATATGCCACGGCAGTTCGGGCCGGCTATTTGTTTTATTTATTGGGATTGCTTTTATTTTTTGGGGTTATAGGCTTGATATTTTGAGGCGATTTTTATACAATGATAGCAGGATATAAGTATGTTGGATCCTGCTATCATACAATATGAGAAAATCATATGGGGGACAGAAGTGTGAAACGAAGTGAAATTAATGCAGCGATACGCCGAATGGAGCAGTTAGCACAGAAACATGGTTTTGCGTTACCACCTTTTTGTCATTGGACACCATCAAGGTGGCAGGAAATAGGTTCGGAATATGATGAGATCCGGGATAATATGTTGGGGTGGGATATCACCGATTATGGCAGTGGAGATTTTCATAAGGTAGGTTTTGCTTTGATCACACTTCGCAATGGAAATCAAAAGGATTCCCGCTACAAAAAAGTGTATGCGGAAAAACTTTTAATGTTAGAGGAAGGACAGCATTCGCCGATGCATTTTCACTGGACGAAATCGGAGGATATCATCAACCGGGGTGGCGGAACACTATTGATACATGTCTATAATGATGATGGAGAAGGTGGTTTGGATACCACGGAGGTATTGGTGAACTCGGATGGACGTTCGTATTATGTTCCGGCAGGCACGGCGGTGGAATTACATCCTGGGGAGAGTATTACATTATGGCCGCATCAGTACCATGATTTCGATGTGAAACCCGGGACTGGTGCTGTGTTGATCGGAGAAGTGTCTATGTGCAACGATGATAATACAGACAATCGGTTCTATGAACCGGTAGGCCGTTTTCCAGAGATTGAGGAAGACGAAGCACCTTATCGTCTGTTGTGTTTTGAGTATCCGAAAGGAAGATAGGAGGCGTTTATGGGAATTAGTACAATAGGGAGTTTATCACAAGGAATGGATTATCCGGGGAAGGTGCCGGATCTCAATGATCAGAAGATCAAGCAATACGGGCAGACATTAGAACGATTACAACAAAATCTGAAACGCACGGAAAAAGATGCGGCGTTATCAGAGGAGGAGAAATCCCGCAAACGACAGGAGATTCAGGCAGAGATCGCGGAAGTAAACCGACAGAAACGACAGGCAGAATTGGAAGCACAGCGGGAAAAAATGGAGGGAAATCAGGATACCGTCCAGGATCAGCCGGAAGGAGAAGACGATTCGCAAAAGGTGAAGATATCGTCTGCCGAAGAAGCAACGCCATCACAACAGGATTCCCAGCAAGACCCACAGGAGAATTTGTTATCTGCGGGACAGATGGAATCGGTGATCATTGTAGATAATGCATTAAAACAGGCAGAGAGTCAAAGTAGTACAATACAGGATTTGGAAAACCGGATTCGTGTACTGGGTGGTGAGATTAAGGTGGATCAGAGCCGGGGTGGCTCAGCATCTGCCAAAGAGGCAGCGAGGGATGATCTGGAGATGCGGGTCAATCAGGCGAGAGAGCATACCGCCAAGCGGTTAGGCGATGCGAAGAGAAAAGCAGAAGAGAAAAAGGATATAGAGCAGCAACAAAAAGAGAATTATCGCTTTATAAAGAGCCAAAAGGATGTTGCATTGCCGAATTTCCAAATTTCAATTTAATCTATGGAGGATATGAGGACATTATGAAGATTCTGGTGATATTTACCGGAGGAACCATAGGAAGTACAGAGAGCAACGGATATATCGGACTACAGAAGAAGTCAGTATATCGGTTGCTCTCTTTGTATCAGGAACGTATGGCAGATTCCGGCACAGACGATTTGGACATCGAATTTGTCACGGTAAACCCCTATACCGTATTAAGTGAAAATAGTACCGGAAAGGTATTGCAGAGATTGGCAGACAGTGTACGTATGGGGATCAAGCGGGCAGAACAGGAACAATATGCGGGTATCATCGTGACCCATGGCACGGATACGCTGGCTTATTCGGCTGCCATGCTGGGGTTTCTGTTTGGGGACAGTCCGATCCCGGTGGTACTGGTTTCCAGCAATTATATATTGGAAGATCCCCGTGCCAATGGCTTGCGTAACTTTATCTGTGCAGTAGAGTTTATCCGGCAGCAATCAGACGGTGGTGTGTATGTTTCCTATCACAATGCGGGAGAGGTTCCGCGGATTCATCTGGGGACAAGATTATTAGGCCATCAGGCGTATAGTGATGCGGTATATAGTCTGGGGGATGCCTTTGCGTGGTTTGATAAAGACGGGGAACTGCATATGCAAAAGGAAGGGAACGGTGCCGCTAAACGCAGATGTGCCGGGCTGCGGTCATGTTTTACCGGGTTTTCATCGTGGGATGCACCGATCCTGCAGATTTACCCGTCACCGGGAATGTGTTATCCGCAGATCCCCACAGGGACGAAAGCGGTCTTGCATCATACCTATCATGCCGGGACGATTTGTAGCGATACGCCAGAGATGAAGCGTTTCTTTGCAGAAGCCAAGAAACGGCGGATCCCGGTATTTTTGACTGGTGTGGACATGGCACTTACGTATGAGAGTACGAAAATATATGAGCAGTATTCCATTATCGCCTTGCCGATGGCCTCCCCGGTGGCTATGTATATTAAGCTGTGGCTGCTTTTGGAAAGTGGTTTGAATCCGGAGGAATGGATGGCTGGGGATATCGCAGGAGAGATGCTTGGAACTGTCACGGGTTAATGCTTAGGATTGAAATGCCGATATAAAATATAGTGATTTTGGTATATTCCAAGTAATCAGGTGATCTCAGATAGAAACAGTGGTGGGAGATATTTCTGGTGAGAGGTATTTCCTTGCGAAAGGAGACGGGAGAATGAACATATCCAATATTCATCAATGCATTGCGAAAGCAGATTTTTATGACAAGGGAAACAACGGCAATACTTTTGTAGAACCGAAAAAAGGGGATGGAGAGATTGCCGCTTCTCTGCAAATCAGTGGAGAAGCGCAGAAACGTTTTGAAGAGGCAATACAACATTTTGATAGAAGGATTGATCTACCGGAATATTGTGGCATCTATAAGACGGATAAAGCCATTGCAACGGCTGTTGAAAATTGCAGTAAAGAGGAACGGATGTTTGTATATGGTGCGATCCGGCAGAACTTTCTTTTAAAAAATACATCTTCTCTCACCGAAGAAGAACGGCAGGCAAATATTGCTTTGGGTCTGAAAAAGATGCAGTATGCAGCCGAGAATTTTATACCGGAAGAACAGAGGGAAAAATTTTTGGAGGCGATAGATACGGTAGCCAAGTTGGCAAGTGCAGGCAAGGCGGATAACAATGGTAACATGAATTATGGTGTTGCAAAAGCCTCTTATTTAGGGCATGGAAGCAATCTGGTTGCCACCACGAATAGTCTGGATATGATGCGAACGATGGATAGTGCAGCGTATCAGGAATATCAAAGGATTGGTGAGGAAAGCAGCAACGAAGACCGTCCTTTGAATCAACTGAAATATCTTGCTCATTGGTACAATCATATCATAAAAGACCGGCCGGCGATCATTACAGCGTATGAAAGCAATACAGAGAAATATATGGAAGACAACATAAATCATCGGGAGTTGAAAGTTCCATCCTATTTTGATCATTTTGATATTTCCAGCAAAGAGACGTTCCTGGATCAATTAAGGACCTTTATGTCTCAACATCCAAATTTTATGACTGGAATTTTCAATGTAGAATTGACAAATCGGTATTGGAATAATTAGAGATGGATTTTTGATTAGCACTCTTTTTTAAGAGTGCTAATTTTATGCTTGACATTTTGGAATAAGGGGGGTATAGTATCTGTTAGATTGTTGTTGGCAGTCTGTTTGATTGAGTGCTAACAAAAAGAAAAATCAGTGACCGCATTTTACAACACAACTATGCAGTCACTACATATAAGAAAGAAGAGAGGTAATAGTTATGCAGAGTAGAACAGGTAGTTTATCCATCGAATCTGAAAATATGTTTCCCATCATTAAAAAGTGGTTATATTCAGACCACGATATTTTTATCCGTGAGTTGATTTCCAATGGCTGTGATGCAATTACCAAGTTAAAGAAACTGGAGATCATGGGCGAATATCAGATGCCGGATGATTATAAATCCGAGATTCAGGTGGTAGTGGATACCGAAGGGAAAAGCATTTCCTTTACCGATACCGGTCTGGGTATGACGGCAGATGAGGTGGACGAGTATATTAACCAGGTGGCTTTTTCCGGTGCTACTGATTTCTTAGAGAAGTATAAGGATAAGACCAACGAGGAGCAGATCATCGGGCACTTTGGATTGGGATTTTATTCTGCCTTTATGGTGGCGGATCAGGTCACCGTTCTCTCCAGGGCTTAC
>JAUNIU010000158.1 GCA_030523265.1 Eubacteriales bacterium
GTCCTCTCCCTGTTCCTTGACAGCGATACAATAGTTATCAATACTGTCAATCTTTCCCTCCAGCTCGGTTAATTCATGATAATGGGTCGCAAATAATGTCTTTGCCCCCAGCAATTTGGTATTGGCAATATGCTCTATCACCGCCCAGGCGATGCTTAATCCGTCAAAGGTACTGGTGCCGCGGCCGATCTCATCTAAGATAATCAGGCTATCCTTGGTGGCATTGCGCAGGATGTTGGCTACCTCCGTCATCTCCACCATGAACGTGCTCTGTCCGCTTGCCAGATCATCGGAAGCACCCACCCGGGTAAAAATCCGGTCTGCAATACCGATAATTGCAGATTCTGCTGGTACGAAAGATCCCACCTGTGCCATCAATACGATCAAGGCAGTCTGACGCATATAAGTGGATTTACCAGCCATGTTCGGGCCGGTAATAATGGAAATCCGGTGTTTGTGATTATCCAGATAAGTATCATTTGCCACAAACATATCGTTCTGTATCATCTTTTCCACCACCGGATGACGGCCGTTTTTGATGTCTATGATTCCTTTCTGATTCATCACCGGACGCACATAGTGATTTTGTTCCGCCACCAGTGCAAGGGATACAAACATATCTACCGAGGCAATGATCTTTGCCACCTGCTGGACACGACCGATCTCCTGATATATCCGTTCCCGGACCTGACAGAAGATCTCATATTCCAGATTGAATAATTTATCCTCTGCCCCCAGTATCGTATCTTCCAATTCCTTTAATTTCGGTGTGGTATAGCGTTCCGCGTTGGCCAATGTCTGTTTCCGTGTCCATTCCTCCGGTACCAGATCTTTATAGGAATTTGTCACCTCCAGATAGTAACCAAATACTTTATTAAACTTGATACGCAGGTTCTTAATACCAGTGCGTTCCTTTTCGGTCTCCTGTAACTCCATCAGCCACTGCTTTCCATCGGTTTTGGCAGCACGCAGACGATCGACCTCCGCATCATATCCATCTTTGATCATACCGCCCTCCCGCACGGTGATGGGAGGCTCCTCCTCGATGGCGGCATCGATTAGTTCAAAAAGATCTTTTAGATCATCCAGTTCTTCCCCATAGGTCCTCAATGTAGACTTTTCAAAAGTCTGCAACAGATATTTGATGGATGGCAACATAGACAGCGATTGGCGAAATGCCACCAAATCTCTTGGATTGGCACTGCGGTAGCTGATCTTGCTGATCAAACGCTCCAGATCATAAATCGGGGATAAATATTCCCGCAATTCTTCCCGATTGATCACATTGTCGTTTAATTCTTCGATCATTGCATGGCGGCTCTCGATTTCCTCCAGCTCCAGAAGCGGCTGTTCGATGGAGTTGCGCAACAGACGGGCACCCATGGCGGTCTTGGTCTTATCCAATACCCAGAATAGCGAACCTCGTTTCGTCTTTTCCCGCATGGTCTCACATAATTCCAGATTGCGTCTGGTGGCACGATCCAGCAGCATGAACTGATTTGGCTCATACGGCCGGATGGCACGTATATGATCCAGAGAAATTTTTTGCGTCTCTTTGAGATATTGCATCACCGCACCGGCGGCAATGACACCAATGGAATAATCGTCCAGTCCCAGACCTGCCAGGGTGGACACATGAAAGTGTTCCTGCAGTGCCTGATGGCAGCGGTCCTCGTCAAAATGCCAGTTTTCCACAGCAGACACCGCGATCCCCAGTCTGCCCCGCAGATCCTCCAAGTCGATACCAGACACGATGAAACTGTCATTGCATATAATTTCCGATGGCATGGTCTTGCCAATCTCATCTAATAATTTATTTTCCGCATCAAATTCGGTCACATAATAATCTCCGGTCGTAACATCCACGTAGGAAACACCGTATGCATTGGTGGTATACACCACACACATCAGATAATTATTCCGGGATTCATCCAAAGTCTGGGTATTTAAGTTCGTGCCCGGTGTGGCGATACGTACCACTTCACGTTTTACCAGTCCCTTGGCAGTCTTGGGATCTTCCACTTGTTCACAGATCGCCACTTTATATCCATTTGCCACTAATTTATCGATATAGGCATCTACGGCATGGAACGGAACGCCACACATTGGCGCGCGTTCTTCCAGCCCGCAGCTTTTACCGGTCAGAGTCAGTTCCAGTACCTCACTGCAGATCTTCGCATCGTCAAAAAACATCTCATAAAAATCCCCTAAACGATAAAAAAGAATACAATCCTTGTATTCCTCCTTGGTCTCCATATATTTCTGCATCATTGGTGTGAGTGGCATGGTAACTTACGCTCCTTATCTCTACTGTGATAGTGAGTAACACTATAAGCCGAGTTCTGTATCAAACGATCATCTATCTAGGACTACTGTCACCAGCAGCCTCAAGCAACCTACCCGGAACACGACGGGCCGCCGTATTGTTCCTGTTCGGTCTTGCTTCGGATGGGGTTTACATCTGCCATCCCTGTTACCAGGGACGCGGTGAGCTCTTACCTCACCGTTTCACCCTTACCTGCCCGGTACAAAGTACCGAAGCCGGCGGTCATTCTCTGTTGCACTAGCCTGGGAGTCACCTCCACCGGACGTTATCCGGCATCCTGCCCTATGAAGCCCGGACTTTCCTCACCTGCAGCCTTTCGGCATTCGCAGCCGCGATCGTCTGTGCTACTCACGCCCCATATTTTAGCATATTGGACAAAAATTGTAAAGAATCCGGCGGTTGACACAAATGAGAAATTTAATCCCTCCTCTACCAGCTGCCGCCGCCTCCGCCGCCAGCTCCACCGCCTGAGAAACCACCACCGGAAACAGAGGAGGACGCTGCTGCCTCTGCCGCCGCTTCCGCCTGAATATTGCGGATCGGCTGTTCGATATGATGGTTCATCTGCTGATTGAGATATAATAACGTAAAGAGCGTATGATCATCGCCGCAAGTATACCAGTCCGGCTCCGGTATCGTCATACCCTCAAAGCGTTTTGCCCAGCCATCCATCATCCCAAATGCCATCGCATAAGGCAGTACATCATAATAGTAGGATGGATTTTCCTCCACCAGCATCTCTAATTGAGACAATTCTGCTGTCTGGATAAATTGACGCAATCCCAATAATTTCCCCATCATTTCACGCTTATAACCAGAAGCATGAATCCATTTCCCTGCATTTAGCACCGCGATGGCCACCAGATTACAGCTATTAATCAATATGGCAGATGGAAGAACGCTGTCTTCCCCGCAGCAAAACAGAACCAGAATCAATGATGCCATCCAGGAACACAGGGCATAAATGGATAGTGCGATCCATCCACCTCTTTTGCGCAGCGGATCTCTGCTGACCAGACAGATGCGGACGATCCCCAATGCCAACAGTATCACCCCGGACACGATGCCAAAGGGCAGATGATCCACCAAAGAAACCTGACTGCTAAAACCAATGGCGAGACTGTACCCCACACACAGAACACAGACCAATACAATAGCCAAAGCAGTACCCTTTGATAATTTTCTGTCTCCGGTATAGATCTTCTGCAATGCATTCTTGGCATCGGCAAACTTACCCGCAAACCCTTTCTTCAACTTGGACAAATCTGCGGTATCACTGTCTTTGGGAAACAAAGCTTTATATAATTTCTTCTGGTACTCTGGTGCATCCGCCGGCAGTTTCTCCTGGCGATGCAATATGATATGCGCATGTTCTCCTGTGCGGCCTTTCTGATCCGGAACCTCCTCTATGGTGAGATACCCTTTCCCTGCCCACCATGGAATCAAAGACATCAGGTCAATATCGTCCACGGATTCATCCACGATGGACCCCACTTCTGCACTGCTCATCCCCTCCGGTGGATGAAACTCAATGGTCCGCACCAAAGGTTTGTCCTTTTTCCACCACCCAATTACAAGGATCACAACCCCCAATACAACGGTCAGAAGCATGGCAAGCTTCCCCGGCCATTCCGGGGTACGGCGGGCACCGGAAAAGTATCCCTGTGGCAGATTCGTAAACAGAGTAATTGCCTGATTTTCCGCAATATCATATGCTTCTCCTGTGATGCCTGTCGATGACACATCATACATGACATCTAGCATATTCTCATCCGCACCATAATCTCCGCTATAGATTTGCAAATCGGACTGCGCCTGATCCGGCAACGGTTTTTCAAAGGTGACATCAAAGGCGAAATGATCAATGGTGGTTTTCCAACCGGACCCCAGCACGGAATAAAACAAAAAATCGCTGTTGGAGATACGGTCGTCCGGCATACTATAACGGTAAGAAATCTGATAAGTCTGAAGTCCTTCGACCGTGCTGTCTTCATCACCGATGCGAATCGCATAATTGCCATTCTCATAACTGGTTTCATAATCCCATCCTTCCACCGATAAATCCTTTACTTTATTGGCATAATTCATGACCCGGCTGCCACTCCCATCCTGTTTCTCAGAAGTGTCCCGTTTCACGTACATATGTGTCGGAATATAGCGATAGATGCCATGACGTTTCGCACTAAAATCTACCTGTATCGTCTCGGATACTTCCAATACATTGTTTTCCTGCAATACAGCGTGCACAGTATAATCACGGATGGTATAACCGCCCTCATCTGCACTGGCAACCTTGCAAAACGGCATCGACATCCCAATGATGAACAACAATAACACCAGATACCTCATTCGTTTCATATTTTGCACCAAGCCTTTCCTCATATCTCCTTCACCCTTTCTGCAATATTTAACGCTGTTTTTTCTTTTCCCGCTTTTTGCGTTTCCTGACAGCCTGTAACATACGCTCAAATTGTTCTCTGCGCTTTTCATCATAATGCGGACGAAATCCTGCCACACGGCGGATCGCAGAACGATATGCTTCATTTGTACCCCTGTTAATATTTTCCAGATATTCCTTAGAAAAGCGTTCCCGTTCCTCCGTCAGCTTTATCTCAGCACTCTGAAGCCGTCCTTCCATATTGGATACCCACTCCTCCATGTGGCGGTTCAACATATCGGTATACGCAATCACTGTACGATCCAGTCTCCGCAGAGATACCACGGTCAATGTCAAATCCACGGACAACACAGCCATCATCAGCAGAGAAAATACTTCCATCAGTTCCATCGGGATGTGTGCTGTCCAGCGGCACATAAAAGGATAGACAAAGTACACGATCAAAGTGCCTGCGATACCAAAGCCCAGAGAAGCAGGCAGGCAGATTCTTCCTTTCACATTCAACGGAACATTGCTATAATCCCACCAGTATGCATGAAACATTTTTTCCAGTCCCCAGGAGGTAGTATATTCCAAAATCATGCTTCCAAAAAAGGCAATGAGAAAGATCTGCCACCATGTATAATCCGGCAAACCGAAAGATTCTATTAATTCTGCCACACCGGAAATCGCCGCAGCACCTATACCATAAATCGGACACATGGGACCATATAAAAACCCTCTGTTTTCCCATGTATGATGTTTGATGGAGAGAACTACTGTCTCATAGATCCACCCCGCGATACTATACAATATAAACCAAACAAAATATCTACTCACAATCATCGTAAATTCTATCCCTTCTGTTTTCTCCTTCGGATACTTTCAAGCAGCGATACATATTTGTCCACCATACAAACCAGCCATGCCTCCCTGCTCCTGGGAATCTGCGTAATCGTCAGAGGCCACATATGTGTCCGTATAATATCCTGAACCGCCACATTCACTCCCAGATATCTCGCTGCATTTCTCGCCGCCCGTTTGGGATGACGGTATCCGTGCAAACGATGCAATCCTCCATCTCTGTCATGCCAGTCATAGAGATATAAATCATGCAATAAGGCGGCGATCACTAAAGTTTCCACATCCGCTCCCAATTTCCACATACGGTTACACAGAAAACACAACACGGCTACCTGCACACAGTGCTCATAGGTGGATACACTGCCATGCTGCATGTATTGTTTCATTTGCTGCACTTTCTTATCGGTTAAATACGGATACAGTATCCCATACAATTCTTCATCCATATGCTCACATCCTTTTGTGCCAGAATAACAACTTTCCTATCCATCGGATAAACAGGATAACACCAACCGACTGAAGAAGTCATTACAGATAATCATCTTCCTCG
>JAUNIU010000159.1 GCA_030523265.1 Eubacteriales bacterium
ACTTGCCAGTTTTTCCCACAGTCTTTTTGACGAGGCGCGCAAATACGGAGTAAAAGTGGCGACGATTTTCCCGGATATGACTAAAACAAATCTATATCGCAATGCGGACTTTCGGGAAGGGGATGAGATCGAGGCGTATCTTCTCCCGGAAGAGGTGGCGGCGGCCGTGGAATTTATGATAAGCCAGCGGGAGGGAATGGTTGTGTCGGATATTACACTAAAGCCTCAGATCCGCCGGATCAAAAGGAAGTGAGTGCCATGAAAATAATTTTATTACCTGCTAAGTCGATATCTAGATTTTACACTTGCAAGTGAAGTTTTAAAATTGTATACTATTCAGAAATAGGAATGATTCTTATTTTAGCAAACAGATAAATCAATACAATGATGGAAAGGGGGAAACGACAATGGCAAATAAGTATAAAGGTACAAAAACAGAAAAAAATCTATGGGAGGCTTTTGCAGGGGAATCGCAGGCGCGGAATAAATATACGTATTTTGCATCTGTTGCCAAGAAAGCCGGCTATGAACAGATCGCTGCATTGTTCTTAAAAACAGCAGAAAATGAAAAGGAACATGCGAAGTTATGGTTTAAGGCTTTGGGAGAATTAGGCACCACACCGGAAAATCTTCTTCACGCAGCGGAAGGCGAAAATGCAGAGTGGACTGATATGTATGACCGCATGGCCAAGGACGCAGATGAGGAAGGCTTTCACGAACTTGCAGAGCAGTTCCGGGGAGTGGCAGCCATCGAGAAGCTTCATGAAGAAAGGTATCGCGCATTACTTCATAATGTGGAGGCAATGCAGGTCTTTGAAAAGAGAGGTGTCACAATGTGGGAATGCAGAAACTGCGGACATGTTGTTGTGGGAACAAAGGCACCGGAGGTATGTCCGGTATGTAATCATCCGCAGAGCTTTTTCGAGGTAAGAAGTGAAAACTATTAATGGTTATTTGTCTACGAATGGTTAGTTGTTGTCAGGAGATAACGAAAACTAAGACGGTTATGTTTCTGTATTAAGAGAGATAATCGTCTTAGTTGACGTTAAGAGAGAAGGAAAGGAAAAGAAAGGATATGGATGCTATCTCATTGATCGAGAGGAAATTACCCGTGGTGGCAGATGTCGCAATACATATTGTGATTGCCTTTATTATCTATTTGGTAGGGAAAAAGCTGATTCACTGTTTGATTGGTTTTTTGAAAAAATCCTTTGACCGCAGCAATATGGAAGGGGGAGTGGCTAATTTTCTTCTGTCCATTATCAAATTTGCATTATATTTCGTGATGCTGATTATCATCTGTCAGTTCCTGGGACTGGAAACCAGTTCGGTGGTTGCCATTTTGGGGTCGGCTGGTCTGACAGTAGGACTGGCGCTGCAGGGAAGTCTGGCAAATTTTGCGGGCGGTGTCCTGATTTTACTTATGAAACCGTTTGTTGTCGGTGATTATATCATCGTGGGAGATAAAGAGGGAACGGTGATCAGCATCGATATCATATATACGAAACTACAGATGGTGGATAATAAGACCGTGATCATGCCAAATGGTAAACTGGCGGATTCTGACATAATCAATGTCACCAATCAGCACAAGCGTAGAATTGACATCGAAGTGGGGGTGGATTATTCGGAAAATATCCAGCGGGTAAGAGAAGTGTTGGAGGATATCATACAGAATCAGGAGAAGATACTGCGGGAGGAACCGATGGATATCGTAGTCGGTGCGCTGAACAGCAGTTCTGTGGATATGGTGGTGCATGTCTGGGTAGAAAAAGAGGATTATTGGTCTGTGCGGTGGGCTATGCTGGAGGAAATCAAACAGAAATTTGATGAAAACGGCATTATCATTCCGTTTAATCAACTGGATGTGACGCTGAAAAATGAAAAGAAGGAGCATGAGTGACAGAGAGATTGGCAAATACCAGATAAGAACCACCCATGTCGTCGTGGAATAGAATAATAAAAAAGAGGAGAGAATCATGCTATTATGCTGACTACGACGACTTATAACAGGGAATTTGCCAGAGATTATGCAAGACGATGGGCATTTGACCGGAATCCTTTGTTTTATAATTTTGCAGGCATTGGGGGAGATTGTACAAGTTTTGTGTCTCAGTGTGTTTATGCCGGATCTTGTGAGATGAATTATAATCCTGTGAACGGATGGTATTATAGTGATGTGGGGAATCGCTCGCCATCCTGGTCAGGAGTATCCTTTTTCTATGATTTTATGGTCACCAATAAAGGAAACGGACCGTTTGGCATAGAGACGGACGAAACCGGATTGGAGATCGGGGATGTGATCCAGTTGCAAAACGAGCAGGGCAGGTATTACCATACGCTGTTGGTGACAGATTATGCATCGGGGACGTATCTGGTCAGTGCGCATACCGATGATGCCTATGATCGAAGACTGGATTCCTATCAATATGCCGGAATACGATTTATTCATATATTAGGAGTCAGAGAATACAAAAAAAATCCCGAAACCTGTTTTTATAATTTTTATAATGGGATTTCTCTGCATAGTTAGCTTCTGGTAATGTGAGAATGGAAACGCGTCAGGGTATGGTAATTGCTTTTGCTATTAATATACGGTATAATTTTCTATTATGATACATTCACAGAAAGGAATGGCAGGATGAGAGAAATCATTTATGAAGGAAAAAGCTATCAGGAGCCGGATTGTGATACGCAGAAGGCTGTATCAGCAGGAGGTATCCATCTGTTTCGATATTATCCGAAAGATAGATTGGTGATTGTGGCGGAAGTTACAGCGGAGAAATTTTCATGCCATCGCTTTTATCCCAATATGCCGCAGAGTTTTGCGGATGACATGATTTATGAAGAGGACAAAACGTTATTTTATACTATGTATCAGGAAATTGACCAAGGAGAAAAAAAGGCAACTTCCATTTTTAGACTAAAAGATAAAGTTACTAATGTCAGAGTCGTTTTGTCTGTCCTTGATGTGGATGAGAAAGAAAATGCTTCTGTGGTAGTAGGCATGGTAGAGGATGTGACAGAGGAGGTCGCCAAAAAGGAAGAGAGAAAACATAAAGAACAGGCTTTATATGAGGATCAGATCAGACTTACAAGCATGAACAGAGCCTTAAGCTCTAATTTTAATAATGTATATCTGGTTGACCTTGCGGATGGCAGCACCCGGTCCTACGACATTAGTGATGAAATTAAGAAAGAATATGGGAATCGGTTTTTCAGAGGAGAATATTCCTCCATGATTCAGATCTATGTCAAGCAAAGTGTATACCAGCCGGATGTGATTTTGTTCGATCATATTATAGATGTCTCACATTTGCGAGAAACATTATCGGAAAAGGATTCAGATACCTTTAATTACCGTATTACAAGAGATGAGAAAGTTCAGTATTTTCAATGTCGTGCTGTAAAAGTACAAATAGAAAATAAGGATTATTGTGTGATAGCATTTCGGGATATTAACGCGGAGGTTATTAAAGAATTAGAACAGAAAACTATTTTGGAACAACAGAGGATACAGCTTAAAGATGCGCTTACCAAATCCGAACAATATAAAAATGCAGTATTGGCCGATGCCATCATTATTTATGAGTTTAATCTGAGCAAAAATGTGATCCAGGAAGAAATGTGGGAAATCATGGATGGGGACAGAACGGAACTCCTTGCGGTAGTGGGCATGACAGCACCAGCGGATTATGATGTTTTTCATAGTAGATGGACGCAACAACAGGTTCTGCCAGAATATCAGGAAATATATGAGAGAGAGGCAGGTCGTGCCTATTTGCTAAAGCAGTTTCAGGAGGGTCATGCAGAAAGTACATTTGAGTTTCGGGCGGTTATGGGTTGTGGCAAGGAAGTACTTATGCGCCACACCATATTTATGGCACGGGATGAAGAGACCGGAGATATCATTGCCTATTGTAATGTGAAAGATATTACAGAACAGAAAATGAGGGAAATGCAAATCCGTCAATATGAGCAATTATTTATCGTTACTGCGGCTAATATCTATACAGGTATTTTGCAAGTTGCATTGGATACGTGTATGGCAAAGCGGATTATGCTGCGCGGTGGTAAAATCACTGTGGAAGATGTGGGAGGATGGGATAAATATTTGGAGGATCAGCTTCCTTTTGTACATCCGGATGACGCCCAGGCAGTGGCAGATGCTCTCGGTATCCAGACATTAATGAGCATCCCGATGAATGAAAAGAAGATTTTCAGTTATAAGAGCATTACCAAAAATGAAGAAAACAAATATAAGTCATTTTTTACCACTACGTATATGACAGAGGTTGATGGCAAGCAATATGGCATTGTGGTTACGATTGATAATACCAATACCGTGGAAAAGGAATTGCGGCAAAAAGAACTGATCGAGGATGCATTGGCCCGGGCGGAGGCTGCCAATAGAGCCAAGACGACATTTCTATCCAATATGTCTCATGATATTCGCACCCCTATGAATGCTATCATTGGATTTACAACTCTTGCCACTACCCATATTGATAAAAAAGATCAGGTCAGGGATTATCTTGGAAAGATTATGTCTGCCAGCAATCATCTGCTCAGTCTGATCAATGACATACTGGATATGAGTCGGATTGAAAGTGGCAGAATGCAATTAGAAGAAGTGGAGTGCAGCCTGTCTGAAATCATGCATGGACTTCGGAATATTTTGCAGGCGGATATGAAATCCAAGCGATTAAATTTTTACATAGATACGGTAGATGTATTTCATGAAAATGTGATATGCGATAAGTTGAGGTTGAACCAGGTACTTTTAAATTTGTTGGGAAATGCGGTGAAATTTACAGAGCCAGGTGGAAGCATCAGTGTTCGCATTTGCCAGAAACCGGCAGAATCCAAAGAGTTTGGCAGATATGAGTTTCATGTGAAAGATACCGGTATCGGCATGAGTGCAGAATTTTTAAAGCATATCTTTGAACCTTTTGAACGAGAGCGGACTTCTACGGTCAGTGGGATTCAGGGAACCGGTCTGGGGATGCCGATTACGAAAAATATTGTAGAAATGATGGGAGGAACCATTGAAGTAAAGAGCAAAAAAGGGGAAGGTACAGAATTTATCGTAGAGATTCCGATGAAAAAGATGGCGGCGGAAGAAGCGGAAATCAAGGTAAAAGAGATGGAAGGTGTCCGTGCACTTGTAGTGGATGATGATTTTAATACCTGTGACAGCGTTTCCAATATGCTGATACAGATTGGAATGCGGGCAGAGTGGACTATGAGCGGCAGGGAGGCAGTCTTAAGAACCAGACAGGCGATTGACAGAGGCGATGAGTACCGGGTGTATGTGATTGACTGGTTGATTCCGGATATGAATGGGATTGAAACTGCCCGACAGATTCGGAAAGAAGTGGGAGATGATGCGCCGATCATTATCCTGACAGCGTATGACTGGTCGGATATTGCGGAGGAGGCAAAAGAAGCCGGAGTGACGGCATTTTGTAGCAAACCGCTGTTTATTTCAGACCTGAGAAGATGTTTGATTAACATACTTCACCCCAAGAAAGCGGAAAATGCCACAGAGTTTCAGAGGGAAAATATTAACGGGCAAAGACTGCTGCTGGTGGAGGATATTGATCTGAACCGGGAGATTGCCAGCACAATATTAAGCGAAGCGGGATTTATTATTGAAGAAGCAGAAAATGGTCAAGAGGCATTGGATCGGTTGCTCCAAAAGGGTGCCGGCTATTACAGTCTGGTACTGATGGATGTGCAGATGCCTGTTATGAACGGATATGAAGCGACAAAGGCGATTCGTGCCCTGGAGGATCCAAAACTTGCGAATATTCCAATCATTGCCATGACAGCAGATGCTTTTGAGGAGGATAAGCAAAAGGCACTGGAAGCCGGGATGAATGCGCATGTGGCGAAACCGATAGAGATGAAGAAATTATTAGATACGCTGGAAGGGATTTTGAAGATAGAAAACTAGTACATCATAAATTAAGTTCTTGATAGTTTGGAGTAGGATAAATTTTCGTTCTGTAAGGTGGATTTTCTTAGTTTATGATGTACTAGTATCAGAGTTTCAATAGTGTATCATACTATGTTTAGAGTGGTGAATGGATCATGAATGCGAT
>JAUNIU010000160.1 GCA_030523265.1 Eubacteriales bacterium
TGCATATCAGGATCGCCTGGCGTTTGAACAGTGGATGACATGGCTGGTCATGGGCGTAATCATGGTTATCTGTTATTTGAGTTATCTGGGAGTAGCTGGAGGTATCGGTACTGTCATCGGTGGACTGATGTTTGGTCTGTTTGGCTGGGTAGCCTGGTTTGTGCCGGTGGGTTGTCTGGTTGCTTCTGTATTTACACAGGTCAACAAACCAGATCCAAGAGTACCACGCAAGATCTTTAGTGCGGTGGGAATGGCACTATTGCTGGCTGCCATGACAGATCTGCTCACAGACGCAAAGCTTCTGACGGAATATTATCAGAGCAATCATGCGCTTCACAGCAAGGGTACAGAAAGTGTCATGCTGGCATTGCGCGATACATTACATTATGGTAAGGCAAGCGGCGGTTTGGTGGGGCATCTGGTAAGTCATGCATTTGTGGCGGTTTTGGGAAAGATCGGTGCAGGTTTTTTGATCTTTGCCCTCTTCTGTGTATGTATATACATATTTTATGGAGTGGAGTTGATGCAGCATCTGCGGAAAAGAAATGCGTATTATCAGGAGATGGAGCAGGCATATGAAGTGATCCGGCAGGAGGAGGATTACCAGAAGCCGTCTTATCAGGTGCGGGCACCCAGGAACCGCAGAAAGCTCTATACGGACCGCAGGATGCAGACCGTGGATTTGCAGCGGATGGGAAAACAGCTGGATCAGCAGGAGGCAGAACAGAGAAAGCAGCAGATAACGGAGAAAAAGAGCCGTCAGAAAGGGTTGCCATCTGAAATTGAGGAAATTATTCCAGATGCACCAACCGGGGCTGCAGGAAGAAAGCCGGCAGATCAGGTAAGACAGGAATGCCGGAAGCAGGAGCATGCAGAATCTGTGAAAGAAAAGCCAAATGAAAAAGCTGTGTCAGCAGGCGCAGGAAAGGAAGCGGCCAAAGCGGAGGAGATACCGATTTATCGGGAGGAGATGCGGCAGAAGTTTGGCAACAAGAAGAAAGAGGTACAATCTGCCAAGGCAGAGCCAGTGAAAAGTGTGATTGAGATTTCCACGGAAATGGCAGAAAATGCGGCTTCAAAGGTGGTATTACCAGAGCAGGCTCATGCCAACAGCAAAGCCATGGCTTCCTTTGCGCCAAAAGATAAAGATATTGACATTACCCCTTCGAGTCAACCGAAGAAGGAAAAGCCAGAGAGACAAAAGATGCCAAATCCTGACGAATTGGCAGACAAGACATCCGCGTCTAAGGCGGTTACAAAAAAGAAACCGACAAAAGAGGAACCCGCTGTACCAAAACGTCCCTATCAGTTTCCGCCGTTGGAACTATTATCCGTGCCGGAGGATATTCCTGGCCGGACTTCGGATGAGGAATTGCGGGCAACGGCACTGAAATTGCAGGAGACATTACAAAGTTTTAATGTGAATGTGTCCATGGGAGCAGTGACCTGCGGCCCGACCGTTACCCGGTATGAATTATTGCCAGAGCAGGGGGTGCGGGTCAATAAAATCACCAATCTGGCAGATGATCTCAAATTGAGCCTGGCGGCGCCAAGTATACGTATCGAAGCACCGATTCCGGGCAAGGCGGCTGTCGGAATCGAGGTGCCGAATCCTTCTGCCAGTCCGGTATATTTCCGGGAATTATTAGAGGGCAGTGCATTTCAGAAGGCGAAATCTCCGGTGACGTTTGCGGTGGGAAAGGATATCGCAGGGAAAAAAATCATGACGGATATTGCCAAAATGCCTCATCTGCTGATCGCGGGTGCAACCGGATCGGGTAAATCCGTGTGTATTAATACTCTGATTATGAGTATCTTATATAAGGCGGATCCTTCGGAGGTAAAATTAATCATGATTGATCCGAAGGTAGTGGAGTTGAGTGTATATAATGGCATACCACACCTGTTCTGTCCGGTGGTAACAGATCCGAAGGAAGCGGCTGCCTCTTTGAACTGGGCAGTGCGCGAAATGATGGAACGTTATAATAAATTTAAAGAATTGGGAGTGCGTAATATTTCCGGTTATAACCAAAAGATTCAAACCGTGGAAAATGCAGAGGAAGCCGGATATGCCAAGATGCCATCTCTGGTTATCATCGTGGATGAGTTTGCGGATCTGATGATGGTGGCTTCCAAAGAGGTGGAGGATGCCGTATGCCGTCTGGCTCAGTTGGCAAGAGCAGCAGGTATCCATTTGGTGCTGGCGACCCAGCGTCCATCGGTGAATGTCATCACGGGTGTGATCAAGGCGAATATCCCTTCCCGTATTGCTTTTTCCGTGTCATCTGCTATTGATTCCCGTACGATTTTAGACAAAGGCGGGGCAGAAAAATTGCTGGGTAAGGGAGATATGCTTTTCTTCCCGGCGGGATATTCCGAGCCGGTGCGCGTGCAGGGAGCCTTTATCTCGGATAAAGAGGTCAGTGATGTGGTAGAATATCTCATCAAGGAGAACGAGCAGCCGGAATATAATCATGCCGTAACCGAGATTACGGAGGAGTTACAAGAGCCATCTGAGATAAAAGAGGAAAAGAAAAAATCCGATCACGATGAGTATTTTGAGGAGGCAGGTCGGTTTGTAATCGAATCGGACCGTGCCGCTGCAGGACAGTTACAGAGAAGATTTTCCATCGGATTTAACCGTGCCGGTCGGATCATCGATCAGTTGCATCAGGCAGGCGTGGTGGGACCTGCCGAGGGGACGAAACCACGTAAGGTATTGATGACCTTAGCGGAATTTGAGGCATATCTGGGGGGAGATGTTTTGCCGGAGAATGCATCAGATGATATTGCAGATATGACAGTGGAATCTCCGGATGATATGCCGGAAGCAGAAACTGCGGCAAGCGATGGGATGTCGGACGGGATGGAGTGATAGACAGTGAGAGGATTATTAGTAACCAATGGTTTTTTGCGTACCAATAAGTTTGTAGAGCATTATGAATGGCTTGCCAAAGCAGCGGCAGGTCAAGGGATTGCACTGGATCTGTGGGATAACGGGACGATCCCCGTCTCATACACCAGAGAGTCATCGGCGGCATTAACCCGCCGGATGTGCCCGTATCAGTTTGTGATTTATTGGGATAAGGATGTACGTTTGGGAAGGTATCTGACGGAGGTTTGCAGGCCTTTGCGGATACCGGTATATAATTCAGTGGAAGCCATGGCGGTATGTGATGACAAAAGTGAAACATACCGTGTACTACAACTGTGGAATGATGATCCCCTTCATGTGAAAGAACAGATTCCACTGTTACCGACGATTGTAGCGCCCATGACATATGCGAATGTGGGTTATACCAATCTGGATTTTCTGGCAGAGGTGATCCGTCAGTTGCAATTTCCCATGGTGGTGAAGGAATGTTTTGGTTCATTTGGTCAGCAGGTTTCTTTGGTACCGGACGAGGAGGCGTTGCGCAGACAGACCAGGCAGTTGGCGGGAACTCCATTTCTGTATCAGCAGTATTTGCGACAAAGTCATGGACATGATGTGAGATTACAAGTGGTGGGAAATCAGGTGGTCGCAGCGATGCATCGGTTTTCTCCATCGGGAGATTTCCGGGCAAATCTGACCAATGGCGGAGAGATGGAGCCATACGAGCCCTCCCAGGTGGAACGGGATCTGGCTTTGCGTACCGTGCAGGCATTGGGATTGGATTTTGCGGGGGTAGATCTGTTATTTTCACAGGGACCGACAGGGGATGCCGATGTGGTCTGTGAAGTAAATTCCAATGCGCATTTTCGTAATATTGCGGATTGTACCGGGGTAAATGTGGCAGAGAAGATTATGGAATATATTATTAGCAGGCAAGGGAAATCATAGGGGTTTCCGATGCGATGAATCAGGGATGGATGAGCAGATGAAACAGGGCTATATGATATATACAGAGGCAGAAGGAAAGAAAA
This sequence comes from Eubacteriales bacterium, assembly GCA_030523265.1. GTDB lineage: Bacteria > Bacillota > Clostridia > Lachnospirales > Lachnospiraceae > Butyribacter. The sequence continues at coordinate 3,907 of JAUNIU010000160.1, forward strand.
ACCAGGCTTTTATTGAGATGTTTCAGAGAGCAGGAGAAGTGCATGATCTCCTGTTTTCTTTTGTTTCCATCGAGGAGTATCCGACAAAGCCGCTTCCAGATCTGGTGTTAAACCGGACCAGAGATCCCAGAGTCAGCTGGTGGTATGAAAGTCACAGAATCCCCGTGTATCATGATAGCGATATTACGACGGTTGGCAATGATAAATATCAGACTTTGCAGGTCTTACAGAGACGGTTGCCGGATGCGATACGGGAGACACCGTGGTGTCCTGCCAGTTTTTTAATCACGCAAAAGCAAAAGACATATCTGCCATTGCTTCGTGAGCAGATCCGGGAAAGTCTGGGGGATGTGGATACCGTGGTACTCAAGACGGTGGATGGTCATGGTGGGAGTGAAGTGTTTCGCCTGCCGGCAGATCCTGTCGGTGAGGAAACAATATGGAAGCAGACATTAGCAGAATTGTCCGGGAGAAAATTACTTTGCCAGGCGTGGATCGACAGCGGAGGACAGGATCTCAGAGTATATATCTTGTGGGGGGAGATCTATGCGGCGGTCCTGCGGCAGGGAGGAGCGGATTTCCGGTCCAATTATTCTCTGGGAGGACAGGTACAGCCATATCTTTTATCCGGGCGGGAGAAATCGTATATCAGCCAGTTTGTACAGGCATTGGGGGGCAGGAGACTGGCGATGGCAGGGGTGGATTTCCTGCTATCTGGAGACGGGGCACTGGTTTTTAACGAATTAGAGGAAATGGCAGGTTCCCGGATGCTGTATCAGTGTACCAGTTTTGATATCGTCAGAGATTTTGTCTCTATACTCAAAAAAAGGATGTAAATTTATCCAAAATATGATACTATGTTGAAGAATAAAATCATAAGGATTCGAGTGTGGACAGATCCCCCTGCGGGATCAAACGACACGTTCGTCCGATTAGTTATAAAAGGAGGGCTACTTATGAAATCGGATATTGAGATTGCACAGGAAGCGGAAATGATACATATTCGTGAAGTGGCGGCACAGTTGGGAATCGAAGAGGATGATTTGGAGTTTTATGGCAAATATAAAGCGAAGCTGAGTGATGAATTGTGGGATAAGGTGAAGGAACAGCCAGACGGGAAGCTGGTGTTGGTCACCGCCATCAACCCGACACCAGCCGGAGAAGGTAAGACTACCACGACGGTTGGTCTGGGGCAGGCGATGGGAAAATTACACAAAAAGGCAGCCATTGCACTTCGCGAGCCGTCGCTTGGACCTTGCTTTGGTATCAAAGGCGGTGCTGCAGGTGGCGGATATGCCCAGGTGGTACCGATGGAAGATCTGAATCTGCATTTTACCGGAGATTTTCACGCCATCACTTCCGCCAATAATCTGTTGGCGGCTATGGTGGATAATCATATCAAACAGGGAAATGTGCTGAATATTGATACCAATCAGGTGGTGTGGAAGCGTTGTGTCGATATGAATGACCGTGTTCTCCGCAATATTGTAGTGGGGCTGGGACGCCCGGTGGATGGCGTAGTCCGCGAAGATCATTTCATTATCTCTGTGGCATCTGAGATCATGGCGATCCTGTGTCTGGCAGAAAATATGAGAGACTTAAAGGAGCGTCTGGCAAAGATTATCGTGGCATATGACTATGACGGAAATCCTGTGACAGCAGGACAGATCAAAGCAGTGGGAGCGATGGCAGCACTGTTAAAGGATGCCATCAAGCCAAATCTGATTCAGACCGTGGAGCATACGCCAGCGTTCGTACATGGCGGACCGTTTGCCAATATTGCCCATGGCTGTAACAGTGTGCGCGCCACCAAAACGGCGTTGAAATTGGCAGATTATGTGATTACGGAAGCCGGATTTGGCGCAGATCTGGGTGCAGAGAAGTTTTTTGATATCAAATGCCGTATGGCAGATCTCAAACCGGATGCCGTGGTATTAGTGGCAACGGTGCGGGCGCTGAAATACAATGGCGGGATACCAAAGGATGAATTAAATGAGGAAAATGTGGAGGCCTTAAAGCGCGGTATCGAGAACCTGGAGAAGCATATTGAAAATATTGCAAAATATAATATTCCTTGTATCGTTACGCTCAATCGTTTTGTGACGGATACCGAGGCAGAATTAAATTATGTAAAGGAATTTTGCGAGGCCAGAGGTTGTGAGTTCGCCTTATCCGAGGTGTG
>JAUNIU010000161.1 GCA_030523265.1 Eubacteriales bacterium
TGGAACTGCTCTTTCCTGTTTTGGCGGAAGTCTTTTTCGTGGAAGTCTTTTGCTTTCCACCAGAAGCACTCCTGGTTCCTGCTGTTTTTTTACGGCTTGTACTATTTTTAGATGCTGTACTTGAAGTTTTCATACTTACCTCTCAACACGAAATTCTATCGAATGATCCCATAGCCGATGGCCAATATACCGACGATCGCACAATAAACTACAAATCCCCGATAACTCTTCCCCCGGACCAGTCTCATCATGAAACAAATGGACAGATATCCCACGATAGCCGCAATCACTGTCGCAATGATGCATGGCAAAATATCTGCCGATGCAATCGGATGTTTCCCCACATCCTTTAATTCCAATACCACCGCGCCCAGCACTGCAGGAATGGACATAATAAAGGAATATTTCACGGCAAAACGCTTCTCAAATCCACAGAGCAAGCAGGCGGTAATCGTCGTCCCCGAACGGGACAACCCCGGCATTGTGGCTAGTCCCTGCGCGATACCTATCAACCCGGCATCCGCATAACTGGCCTCTCTGGGTCTTTTCTCTCCGGTATCTGCCAGATCTGCAATCACCAAAAAAACCGCCGTGACCAACAGACAGATTCCCGGCACGATAATCAAAGACGCCGCCAATTCCACTGTCTCCTTAAATAAAACACCAATTATCCCCGTAGGTATCGTAGAAACAATCACTAACATGACAAATTTACGATAAGAACTGCGAATCACGCGATGATACTTGCCCTGGCCACCCACCAGACGATGAAGCCAGGTCACAATATTATGAAACACATCCCCTATGATATGTAACCCCTCTACAATCATACGGCGGATATCTCTCCAAAACGCTACGAAAATAGCAACCAGCGTTCCCAAATGCAGCATCACATCAAAAAACATGCCACCACTTTCCAAATCCACATGCATGATCTCCTTGATGATCGCCAAATGACCAGAGCTGCTGATCGGCAAAAACTCTGCCAGCCCCTGCACGATTCCTAAAATAATTGCTTTCCATAACGGCATACGATCCATCTCCCCTCTTTTGTGTCTCTCTTATCTTTGCACATTCCTTTTTATTATAATATGATTTCAATACAAATGCAAACCCATGTTCTTTCTTGCGTTTCTGCAGATTTATTTTTTGTGTGAAAAGGCCATGCTGCTATAAGCAGCATGCGCAATATGCATATAAATTGCATCCGGAAAACAAGTTTTCCGAGTGCAATTTTATGCAATATTTCCACATCACAAACTGTGATGTAGACTTTTCACACCAGTTCATGCAAAATGCAGAAACGTAAGCAAACTCTTTTGTAATATCCAAATCCGCAACCTTATCCCTGCGTTCCCGCAGATTGTTCCGAACATTCGTGTTGCTTTCTGGCAATCTGACGGTGCAGCTCCTGCAATGCCTGTGTGATCCCTCCGGTGCACTGAAACAAACCTGCCTGTACAGCCTGCTCTCCCACCAGTATCGTCCCCAGATCCCTGCTGAGGATACCCGGTGCCACCATCCACTGTTCGATCTGCTCTTCACTGACACCGGAATGTCCGGCGATGAAACCTGTGATCCTCTCCTGCACTAATCTGAAATATTCATAGGTTTGTGGTGCCCCTAGCACCATCCCACTCATGCGTACCGGATGGATAATGACCGTAGCAGAAGGCGCAATCACCGTATAATCCGCTGCCACAGATAACGGTACCCCGATGGAATGGCTGTCCCCCACCACCAGTGCTGCGGTTGGTTTCGTCAGACCTGCGATCATCTCTGCCAATGCCAATCCACAGGACACATCACCTCCCACAGTATTAATCAGAAATAAAATCCCGTCAATGCTCACATCCTCTTCCATCGACACCAGTAATGGCAGTAAATGTTCGTACTTGGTGGTCTTGGCCTGCCCGCCGGCACTTTCATGCCCCTCGATCTCCCCGATGATAGACACCAATTGTATCCGGTGTCCTGTATTGTCCTGCTCCAAAACCATCATGCCATATTCTTTTAACTCTTCCATCCCGCGCCTCCTCGTCCATGATCCAGATAACTGCACCGGGTCTGGAAACTCCACCTTTCGCTCCCGATGCAGAATTGAAAAAGAGAATTTATACATTTATTCTGTACAAATTCTCTTTTTGTTATTCGTATCGAAACCGGAAGTAGGATGGATTACTCTTTTACATCTTTGATACTAAAGCTGATACGTCCCATCTTATCTTTTCCTAAGCATACCACCTTCACATGATCCCCCAGAGTCAGAACATCTTCCACATGGTTGATTCTCTCTCTGGCAATCTTAGAAATGTGAACCATACCTTCCTTGCCCGGAGCAAATTCAATGAAAGCACCAAATTCTTTAATGCTGACAACTTCACCTTCCAGAATCTGTCCCTCATAGAAATCCGTCACAATAATGTCAATCAGCCGAAGTGCTTCCTGCATATTTGCCTCGTCTTCGCCACAGACAGATACTGCACCGTCATCTGAAATATCGATCTTGACACCTGTCTTTTCAATCAGGGCATTGATGGTCTTGCCACGCTGGCCTACCACATCACCGATCTTCTGTGGATCAATCTGCATCTGTACAATCTTTGGTGCATACTTGCCTACTTCCTTACGAGGTTCACTAATTGCCGGCTTCATACAAGTATCCATGATAAACAATCTCGCTTCCCGGCATCTTGCAATGGCACCCTCCACGATCGGACGGGTCAGACCATGAATCTTGATATCCATCTGGATCGCCGTGATTCCCTCGGTGGTTCCTGTTACCTTAAAGTCCATATCTCCAAAGAAATCCTCTAATCCCTGTATATCGGTCAGCAAGATAAATTCATCATCCGTATCTCCGGTCACCAGACCACAGGAAATACCGGCTACCATCTTCTTGATTGGCACACCTGCTGCCATCAGAGACATACAGGAAGCACAGGTAGATGCCATAGAGGTGGAACCATTGGACTCAAAGGTCTCAGATACACTGCGGATCGAATATGGAAATTCTTCCTCACTAGGCAATACCGGCATTAATGCTTTCTCTGCCAAAGCACCATGACCAATCTCACGACGTCCCGGCCCTCTGCTAGGCTTTGTCTCACCAACAGAATATGACGGGAAGTTGTAGTGATGCATATATCTTTTATCTGTCTTATTCACATCCAGACCATCGATACGCTGCTTCTCGGATAATGGTGCCAATGTGGTAATATTGCAAATCTGAGTTTGTCCACGGGTAAACATTGCAGAACCATGTACTCTAGGAATCAGATCAACTTCTGCCGCCAACGGACGAATCTGATCAATCGCACGGCCATCCGGACGCTTATGGTCCTTTAAGATCATCTTGCGCACGGTCTTCTTCTGATACTGGTATACTGCTTCTTCTAAAATCTCTAACCAGTCTTCTTTGTCTGCGAATGCCTCTGCCAGCTTCTCAGTGACATGACGAACATTCTCTTCTCTGGTCTGCTTGTCATCGGAAAAGACAGCTTCTTCCATCTCAGCCGGAGGTACGATCTCCTTGATGGCTGTAAACATTTCCTCCGGAATTGCACAACTGGTGTATTCATGTTTTGGCTTTCCGATCTCAGCCACCATCTGATCCACCAAGGCAATAATGGTCTGATTTACTTCATGACACTTATAGATGGCTTCGATCATCTTATCCTCTGGAATCTCATTGGCACCCGCTTCGATCATGATCACTTTTTCTCTGGTGGAAGCCACCGTCAAACGCAAATCTCCGTTATCCCACTGCTCCTGGCTAGGATTTACCACAAATTCACCATCGATCATGCCCAACTGCGTTGTTGCACAAGGACCCGCAAATGGAATATCCGAGATACTGGTTGCTACTGCGGAACCAATCATCGCCACCAATTCCGGACGGCAGTCTGGATCTACAGACAATACTAAGTTATTTAATGAACAATCATTGCGGTAATCCTTTGGAAACAAAGGACGCATAGGACGGTCAATCACGCGGGCTGTAAGTACCGCATTTTCCGAAGCCTTTCCCTCGCGCTTATTAAAGCCTCCCGGAATTTTTCCTACCGAATACATCTTTTCTTCAAACTCTACCGATAACGGAAAGAAATCAATTCCCTCTCTTGGCTTCTCAGAAGCCGTAGCGGTACATAATACGGTTGTGTCACCATAATGCATCAATACCGCACCATTTGCCTGCTTTGCCACACGCCCCACATCCATGGTTAGTGTCCTGCCACCCAATTCCATTGAATAGGTTTTATATGCCATAATTTACCTCATTTCTGCGCTGCATCTTCCTTTTTTTATTAATATTTGATCGAGCCACGCTACAACGCTGACGCAGACTCGATCCTGCAGGCATATCCGAAACAACTGAAAAGAGGACCCTGTGTGGATCCTCTTTTCAGAAGTCTCGGCACCCGCCTGCACACTATCTGTAATATTCTATCACGAATAGTTTTGATATGCAAGTTGGATTTCCGTCTTGACGGGTGTCCGATTCCTGCGTATTCCCAGTTCGATCATGCTTTCACTTTTCCCTTGAAACCAGCTTTCTTAAACAGTTTTTTGTATTTCTTCAGCATACTTTTCGGCACCTTGATAACTGCCTTTTTATTCACACCCTGAAAAGCATTTTTGCCAATCTTGGTAATCTTTTTGCTCTTGATGGTAATCTTCTTGAGCTTTTTACAATTCTTTAAAGCGTTCTTCGATATCTCGGTTACTGCATATTTTGTTCCACCGATCTTGACCGAAGCCGGTATCGTTACTTTCGTCGCATTTTTCTTATTGCATTTGCGTACCGTAACCGTTTTCTTGTTTACATTCCGGATTTCAAAAACCAAGCCACCAGATACTTTCTGATCGCCCACTTTGGCAACCGGATTGCCGACTTTATTCGATGTAGAAGCAGTATCCTTCTTCGATGTCACAATTGGTGATGCTACTGGTTTCGCAGGAGCTTCTTTGCGAATACCATGGAATGTAATCTCTGCTATAACCTCTTCTCGTTCATGCTCTATGCCGTCTCCATCCTGTCCACCATTCCTCTGGCAAATTGCCTGAATCCTGAAATCACTGGCATCTTTATTACAATTGGTCACCTTATAGCCTACCACATTACCTTCTGCATCTTTCACCGCCTCTGTGATAATATAGTCCCCTGTTGTTAATACTTTCCCATCGCTGTCACAGACATTCCATTTTACAGAACCAATGTCTACCGCAGATGGATTTGTCGAATCAAGCCAAGCCAACAAATACACACTTTGACCAGTACCTTCCTGATAAGAAATTTCATCTCCTAACAGTGTGGTAAATGGTCCATCTTGCGGTCGCGTTGATGAGGTATAGAATCCCAGTGCCGGCTGCCATGCACCCACCTGCAATCCTGACTCTATGCCATCCACGCGGATCTCATAGACTCCCTCTACATAAAACAGCAAAGAAAATTGATCCTCTCCCACTTTCTCTATTTTATAGTCGGCTGCATCTGCCTCCACCCATTCCTCACAATCCGTTTCTTCCTGATAAATAAACTGATATATTTGGAGTTCACTAAGATCAGTAACCTTTTCCTTCACTGCCTTCCCTTCCTGATCTAGAGAGAATTTCACTAATGAAATAACGGAAGTATTCGGATTTACACCTGCATCTAAGAAGCTATCATACCAACCTTCTTCCACATCATGCACATATAACCCCTCCACGAGGTAGTGAACCGAGACATATCGATCACGACTGAAAGAGTCTCTGGCTTCTCGACTTGTTATCTTGCCGTCTTCATCGAAATTTACATCAAAATCTGTTTGAAACCCTCGAACCTGAATATCAAAACCACATTCTCTCTCTTCAATGGAAGGATCGATCGTCAACTTATACCAGCCTTCTCCCATTGCTTCAACCGAAAAATAATCCTCTACTCCTTCCTGACTTCCATCATATTGCTGTTCGCCTTCGTCCGTCCATTCATGAACAACAAAAGGATAGATCGTATTTCCTTCAAAATCCTTCTGTGTTCCATCCGCCAATGCTAAATCCCACCATGGATCCTCGATATCATTCTCTTTCTCTGTTATATGTAAAT
>JAUNIU010000162.1 GCA_030523265.1 Eubacteriales bacterium
TGAATATCATATCTTTTGGTATAATTCCACATCCTCCCAAAACAAAAAGCGGGGCAGTCTGCCACGCTTTTCATTGTTATATCTCTTTACCAACAACCATTACCTGCCAATAGAACCATTCCCTTATCTGCTCCACCTATCTTTCTCTTTATCCGTCTGGTAAACAAAACGGTCATACCTTGTTTCCTCCAGTTTCATTTCCTCCATGAAACTCTCCACCGCCTTCACATACACCTCTGCCTGTTCCAGTGTGCATATCCGGTTCTCTGGTATAATCTCGTCCTTGATGTCTATTACCCTTATATTCTGTTCCGTCTGCATATTCCGGAATCCCACCAGCCGGTAATCTATTCCCCGTTTGTTGAAATCCTCATACACCGGGACCATTTCCCCCTTTGACGTCTGCCATGAGGCAATCTCCGGAAAAATGACATACTTTTCATAGTGTGGGAGAGGGGTGCGGTACTCCTTTAACAGCCTGCCGAGAGGGGTATAACTATATGGAGTTGCTGCATTTATATCCCTCTTTTCTTCCACAAGCCTTGTAAATTCCCTTACCAGCGGAATCATCGACAGCAGCTTATGGAGAAGTTCCCTGAGTTTATCCAGCACGCTGATAAAATCCAACCGTTTTTCAAACTCCCTGTCCAGTACACCGATATCCTCTAAAAGCCCATCCTTTTTCATTTTCATTTGTTCCATTTCATTCTCTGCCCTGCTGACTTCACTTAAAAGAATTTCTTTCTTGGAACGAAGAATAAGCGTGTCCGTTTTTAAGGACTGGTTTTCCTCTTTTATTTTTTCCTGTTCTGCTAACAGCTTTTGTTTCGTTTCCCTGCTTTCCGTTTTTATCTGTATCAAATCTTTTTCTGTCTCCGCAATTTCCGCTTGAGTATCGGACAAATGCCTTTCTGCCTCCGCAGCTTTCCCCTCTACATGCGTAAGGCGGGTAAATGCGTTATAAAGCAAATCCTCTTTTTCATCAATGCCTGCCTCTATTTTTTCCAGACGCCTTGTTTCCTGCTGTACCTTGTACTCCGCAACCGTCAAATCATGGTTTTTGCCTTTCTGCTTGTCCTTTACAAACACGTCGTAATAAATAAGCATCTGTATACTGGCAGTTTCCCGTAAATTGTCCTGCAGGATGTTCTCCAACGTTTTGGGAGTAAAAACAGAGCGTTTTGATACCTTTGTTTCCAGCCCGCGTTTGAATCCCCTGCCGACAGGAACGCCTACAACGTGCATGTGGGGGCTTGCCTCATCAAAGTGTACGACCGCATTGGCAACCTTGAAATCCGGCATTTCCTTCTGTAACTGTTCCAGCAAGGTGTCATATACTTTGCAGATTTTCTCTTTATTTTCTCTTTTCTTATCCGTATCAGAAAAGATATATTCCCAGAAATCCTTATCCCCGCACTGGAAGATAATCTCCACCGCCATGTCCTGATTTTTACCTGACAGATGTTCAAAATAGTCCTCAATTTTCCGGTCTGCCCTTGTCTGCTTTTGGTTATACCGCTGTAGTGCCTCTGTAAACGTGTCCTTATAAACTTTTTTTACATCATGCAGGAGGTTCGTACTGCCAAAAAGCAGGACAATGTTTTCCCTGTCATATTCTTTGGAACGGTATTTCCGCAGATTGTGCTTTGCCACACCGGACAGTTTCGCTCTGCTGTTGATGGCACTTTTCCCATTGCTGATATGGGCGCTGTATGATACGTCATCCATCACATTCTCCTCTCTGCCAGAGGGGAATTTTTTCTTATCCATTATTCCCATTCCGGCTGGTTTCCTTATCAGTCATTTCAAGTTTCCGTTTTCTTTTCGGCTGATGGGAACGTAGCGGGCTGGGGTTATCATTTCGGCTCTGCCGATAATGATAACCCCCTAGCGTTTTTGGCGAGCCAAAAACGGTGGGGGCTCTCCGAGGGCCCTGCCGGGGGCTTGTATTCCTCCTGCCCTATCTGTGCTTTCTGCCTTATCTTGCACCTCCTGCCATTTTTATCTACAAGCCAGACCGTTCTCATTTTGCCTGTATGCCTGTCAAAACACATCCTTGCGGATAAGCAGAAGTGAAGGCATGGTGCAGTCATTTATTCCTTGCCCGATATTCCCTTTATGGTGTAGTTTTGATGTAGGATTCACTGAAAATGATGTAGGAATGGTGTAGGTTTTCCAAAAATGGTGTAGGAACGGTGTAGAAAGAGCCTGTACCTATCTACATCATTCCTACACCGAAACTATACCATTACTGGCTGAACCTATGCCGATTCCCGTCTGAGCCGAAAAAGTTTTGGTTGATAACCAGAGAAGTCTGTGATACACTTATCTTGCGTGTAGGTATATCAAGACTCCGGTCTGATTACCAATGGGGCAGCCGTAGCGGCTGCCCTTTAGTTTTTAACCGCTTTGACATCATGCTCATTCCGTAGATTCCTGCCCTCATTGGCAGCCATGAACCCCTCCAAGATGTCCCTGCGTATGATTGCTTTCCGTCCAATCCGCAGCACCGGGATTTTCTCCCATTCCACCAGTTTCCGCATGGTGTTCCTGCCGATACCCGTATATTCGGACGCTTCCTCTATCGTCATTCCAATTTTAACCTCTGCCATAAAATCCCCCATTTCTTCTGATAATCCGTTTTTGCTCCTTTTTCATTACTGCTCATATCCGTTACCCCCTTTCTTGTTTTGCTTTTAATATTGCATTATGCAACATCATAAAATACATGATATACTCCATTTTTTTGTTTGTCAAGTCTTTTTGCGGTTATTTTCTTTTTGCATATTGCAAAATATGTTTTTATGTGTTATTATGGACTTGTAACAAACAAATATATTCCCCTTTAACAGCTTATAATAAGCAGGGGGAACACAGTACAGGGAGGTCACGATGGAGAAAAAAGAACTTCGCAGGATAATCGGTGAACGGGCGAAACAACGCCGCAAGTCTTTAAAACTCCCCCTCCAGTATGTGGCGGGGCAGATGGACGTGAACAAGACCACCATCCAGCGGTACGAGAATGGGAGCATTGACAACACCAAGAAACTCATTGTTGAGGGGCTGGCAGAGGCTCTCCATGTTTCTGCGGCATGGCTCAGGGGCGAAACGGATGATATGGGTGCGGATATGTCAGACAGCAGAGATTTTAAGATTGAATACGCCATGAGCCGGATTATGGGCGATTTTCCGCTTGACATGGCAGAGGAGGAAAGCGATTTTTCAAAGGATCTGCTCCTTTTGTTCCTTTATGAGTACCGTATGTTCAACAAATCCCTTACCCATGCGTCGAAGGAGTACGGCAAAGGAGGGGATTTTAATGAAGCAATGTCAAAGGTCATGGGCTTTGAATCCGAGCAGGAGTTTAATAATGTCATGTTCCTGCGGGAAATTATGCGTTTCATCAACAGCACAAGTGAAATGAGCGACATTGTGCGGACTTATGCCAAAGAGCCGGAGCAGGCGAAAACAAGGCTGAAAAATCTTCTGAGTGACCATTCCATGTAACAGGGCAGCCGGGGTTTTGATATGCCTACACGCCAGACAAGCATATCTATCAGTTCCGATTGCCAAGACGGAAAGGAGATTTTTATTATGGCAAAAGGTTCTGTAAGGAAAAAAGGAAAGAAATGGTACTACCGCTTTTATGTGGAGAATGAGAGCGGAAATCTGGTGCAGAAAGAGTATGCAGGAACAGAAAGCAAGAGCGAAACAGAGAAACTTCTCCGCAAGGCAATGGAGGATTATGAGGAAAAGAAGTTTGTTGCAAAGACGGAGAATATCACGCTGGGAACACTTCTTGACATCTGGGCAGACGAAGAACTGAAAACGGGGACATTGAGTAACGGGACTGTTGAAAATTATCTTCTTACTATCAACAGAATTAAACAGCATCCTATCAGCAATCGTAAACTGAAGTCAGTCACGTCCGAGCATTTACAGCAGTTTTTGGATCTTCTCACATTTGGAGGTACCGCCGGGGGATTTACTTCAAAAGGATACAGCAAAGATTACATTCATTCTTTTTCGGCTGTATTACAGCAGTCTTTCCGTTTTGCGGTATTCCCAAAGAAGTATATTACTTTTAATCCCATGCAGTATGTAGTGTTAAGAAAGAAGTCTGAAAACGCTGACTTATTCACAGACGGAGAAATCACAGATTCCGAGACCACACCGCTGACATTCCGGCAGTATCAGGAATTGATGGCTTATCTGGAAAAAAAGAATAAGCCTGCTATCCTGCCCATGCAGATAGCCTACTTCACAGGTCTGAGGCTTGGTGAGGTATGCGGGCTGGCATGGCAGGACATCAATCTTGATGAACAGTACCTTACGGTACGAAGAAGTGTCCGCTATAATGGTGCAAGGCACAAGACGGAGATTGGACCGACAAAACGGAAGAAAGTAAGAATTGTGGATTTTGGAGATACGCTTACCAGAATTTTAAGAAAAGCCAAAAAGGAACAGCACAGACAGCGTTTACAGTACGGGCAGCTTTACCATCTGAATTATTATAGGGAAGTGACGGAAAAAAACAGGGTGTATTATGAACTGTACCATTTGGACGGAACAGCAGAGATACCCGAAGATTACACAGAGATTTCCCTTGTATGTTTAAGACCAGACGGGGCATACGAATCCCCAAGCACGATAGGGATTGTCTGCCGGACGATAAAAGAACGGATTCCGGGCTTTGAAAACTTTCACTTCCATGCACTAAGGCATACCTACACTTCCAACCTGCTCGCTAATGGGGCACAGCCGAAAGACGTGCAGGAACTGTTAGGACATTCTGACATCAGTATTACCATGAATGTATATGCCCATGCTGACAGAGAGGCAAAACGTAATTCTGCTAAACTTCTTGATAAGGTAGTGGGTAGCGATTAACAGTTTTCAAAAAAGTTTGCCCTTGTAAATACCCAGCAAGGGCAAAAACAAGGGAAAATGATACATAACATAAGTTTTTAGGCATGACAAAGCCTTAAAAATGGGGAAAGTTTGAGGGATTTACTTTCAAATTACGATTGTGTGTGTTCTGCTGTGACGATTAATGCGGAACGTCAAAAGACAATGCTGTTTTCTACACCATATATCAATAATTATCAGGCAGTTGTGATTCCTGCTGATAGTGAATGGAAGATCACTTCTTTTCATGATTTGGATGGTAAGACAATAGCAGTACAAAAAGAAACGACTTCTGATGAATTAATGTCAGATTATAAATCTACCGGAACGATCAGTACAGAGATTGTGGCAAATGAAAAAGTCACCAGTTGTTTTACACAGTTGACAAATGGGGAAATAGATGCAGTTGTGGTTGACAGTACAGTTGCGGATGGTTATATTGCCAGCGATGCAGATAAATATCAGATTGCTTACAAGGATGATTCGGAACCGGAACAGTTTGGTATAGCTATGGGGAAAGAAAATACAGCATTGCAGACAGCAATTAATCAGGCACTGGCAGACATGGAGGCAGATGGATTTATCAAGGATACTTATGATTATTGGTTTGGCAGCGGGGCTTCTGTCACCCAATAGTCAGATATCATCTTTGCTATAAATAGAAATGAGGATAAAAGTGAATTTATTAAAACGTAAGTTGGATATCAGGCAGTGGAGTACAAAATCCAAAAGGATCGCTGTACTGATTTTAGGCATTCTGCTCATAGCTGCTATCTTTGCGGCTATGAAGCCGGATCGTGAGACTTTGCTGAAACAGGTATCTCCTGAGATGGAGCGATTGATAGAGCGGGATGCCGGAAGCAGTAGAAAGCGGGTTACAGTGACTTATAATAGTCTTGTGGTAATCAGTTATTGCTCCTGTTCTTCCTCAGGCGCCAACGAGATGAGTGAACGCATGGTTGGTTTTGCCGGTAAGGTATATCATGCGGATGCCGGTGCAGCAAAATTTGTCGGACAG
>JAUNIU010000163.1 GCA_030523265.1 Eubacteriales bacterium
CTTCCGAGTAATAAAAAGAATTGTTATCGCCCTGATCGAAAGCCAGACATGGATACTCCGTCAACTCTTCCAACGTGACCCTCTGCTTTGCAGCCAATGGGTGGCCCTTCCAAAGATAAGCATATACATGGCAGTCAAAGAGAGCGTGAAACTCCAGATTATTTTCTGTAAATATTTTCGTCAACACATCCCGGTTAAAGTCATTTAAGTACAAGATACCTATCTCACTACGAAAATTCTTGACATTCTGGATCACTTCGCTGGTCTTTGTCTCATACACCGCAAAATCATAATCCTCCATGCCATATTGTTTGACCAGTTCCACAAATGCGTTGACTGCAAAAGTATAATGCTGCATGGATACACTAAACTTCTTTTTGGTCTCTTCCTTGCGAATATATCTGTTCTCTACCAGTTCATATTGCTCCACAATCTGTCTGGCATACCCTAAAAATTCCTTTCCCTCCGGCGTCACCTGAACACCGCGATTTGACCGGATAAACAGTTCGATGCCAATCTCTTTTTCCAGCTCTTTGATGGAGGAGGATAGACTTGGTTGCGAGATATACAGCTTCCTCGCCGATTCATTCATGGATGTAGAATTTGTTACCTCGATAATATACTTAAGCTGTGTTAATGTCATATAATCTCCTCCTTTCTGAGCAATTCTGTTGCGAAGAGGCAACGCCACTCTGGAATTTGCGTCTGCCTTCATATCTATTTGTTTTTCGCAGAAGCGAAATAAACGCCGTTTGTCCCACTTGCACTGGATGGGAATGGGTCATCAATAAAACGATGAACCTCAAACCCGTCATTCTCTGCCATATGTAGTTGCAAAAGCATAGCCCCGATGCCGGCTGCCCCGTCAAAGAATCCAATCGGTGTGCTGACGCGTTCCGGTGCAATCCGGTCTAAAGCAAATCTCCACTTAATCTTTGCGTCCTTTTCATCCAATGCCCCCACAGCATCTTTCAACAGCACATCTCCGCATCGCTTCGCCAAATCCAGATATTCCCGGTTGCCATCTGCTGCCCATAAACCCAAAAACAGATTGACCAGTCCGGCTGTACCACAGCAAACATTATAGGTATTCCAGTAACCATCTGTGCGCACCTCCGGTGCTCCGGTTTCTTTTACTCCCTCCACCAGATCCTGCATTATTTTAGCATATTTATCCTCTCCCGTCATCTCCCACAGCTTATAAAAAAAGCGGCAGGTTCCCGCCGGACCATGGCAATATCCCAGATAAAACAGGTTTGGACGGTCTGGCAAAGCATGGGGTAACAGCCTGCCCTTCCCCGCCTTTCCGACTGGCACTGCCACCGATTCCATATATTCGGGTACACCCTTTACTGCATTTAAGAATACCTCATCTCCGCTTTCTTCATACAGACGTAACAGGGTAAAACCAATCCCCCCTTGCATTGGCTATGGCTGCGGTAGCTATCCCGGTATTCCCACTGGTAAAATCCAAAATCGTGCTGCCAGGTTTTAATTTCCCCTCCTGCTCCGCCTTATCGATCATATGCCTGGCAATGCGGTCTTTTACACTGCCGGATGGATTGAAATACTCCAGTTTCCCCAACAAATGGGCATCCAAGCCATACTCCCGCTCATAATTTCCAAACTCTACCAAAGGGGTATGTCCCACCAGTTCATCGATAGACTGTATAATATTCGCCATGATTTACCTCATTTCAATTAATATTCCTGCTATTTTCCCAGAGCGCCCACTTCTCTGGCAATCCTCTCCAAAGCTTCTGTCAGTATCGACCGCGGACACGCTGTGTTAATCCGTTGAAATCCCTGTCCTGCCTGACCAAATATTTTCCCACTGTCCAGCCAGAGTCCTGCCTTATGAATGATGAGATCCTCCAGTTCCTGTGTATCCAGTCCCAACTCCCGAAAATCAAGCCATACCAGGTATGTTCCCTCCAGATCCGTCATTTTCACATGGGGGATTCTCTCCTCCACAAATTTCTTTGTGTACTGGATATTTTCATACACATATTGATGCATCGCCTGATACCATTCTTCGCCATCCCGGTATGCCGCCTTACATGCCACCAGTCCCATTACATTTAACTGGCTGTAGCCGGACTGATCGATGGCATGACGAAACTTCTTCCGTATCTCCCGATCAGGAATAAACAGATTAGACACCTGAAGTCCCGCCAGATTAAAGGTTTTGCTGGGTGAAGTGCAGGTAATGGAGATCGCAGCGAAGTCCTCCCGGATATCCGCGAACACCTGATGTTTTCCATGAAACACAAAATCTGCATGGATCTCATCGCTGACTACAATCACATGATGCCGCAGACAAATTTCTCCTAACCGGGTCAGCTCTTCTGTCGTCCATACTCTCCCCACCGGATTGTGCGGATTGCACAGAAAGAAAAGTTTTACCTTTTCCGCTATGATCTTCCGCTCCATATCTTCAAAATCCATCCGATATGTTCCATCTGTCTCTTGCACCAATGTATTATCCACCAGTCGTCTGTCATTATCCAATATGACCTCTGTAAATGGGTAGTATACCGGCTGTTGCAGCATGATGGCATCCCCCGGATCTGTAAATGCATGGACTGCCATACCCAGTGCATATACGCTTCCCGGTGTCTTGACCAGCCATCGCTCTTTCACATCCCAGTCATAGTGCCGTTTCATCCACTGTTTCAAAATAGCGAAATATTCTTCTCTGACCTCGCTGTATCCATAGATTCCATGATTCACTTCCTGTATCAGCGCATCCTGTATATAGCTTGAGGTCTTAAAATCCATATCCGCCACCCAGAGGGGAAGTACGTCTGCCGGCATTCCCCGTCTGACCGCAAAATCATATTTCAGACAATCTGTGTTTACTCTGTCCACCACTGTATCAAAATCTAAATTTCTCTCAGACATCCACTGACACCTCCCTGCTTATTCTTTTATTTCTCATGGGCATTTCGGAATGCCTTCTCCAAATCTCGTATCAAATCTTCCGGGTTCTCAATTCCCACCGACAATCGCAGAATACAGTCTGTGAGACCATTTTTCTCCCGCTGCTCTCTCGGAACATCTGCATGCGTCTGGGTCACCGGATAGGTTAGCAGTGTCTCTGTCCCACCAAGACTTTCTGCAAAGCGGATCAGAGAGATCTGATTTAAGATTTCCAGTGCCAGTCCGGCACTCTCCACCTCAAATGTCAGCATTGCTCCAAATCCCCTTGCCTGTCTCTTCATGATCTCATAGCCTGGATGTTCCGAAAGCCCCGGATAGATCACACGGGTTACATCTGTTCTTTTCTGTAACCAATGGGCGATCTTGATCGCGTTTGACTGCGCCTTTTCCATCCGTACTGCCAATGTCTGTATGCCCCGCCGTATCAAAAAACAATCAAACGGTGCCAGATTAGAACCGATGGTTTGAATCAGCTCCCGGAATGTTCTCGCCAGCTTCTCATCCTTTACCACCAAAAATCCGGCGATGGTGTCATTATGTCCACCCAGGTATTTCGTTCCACTGTGCAATACAATGTCCGCCCCCAGATCCAGCGGATTCTGAAAATACGGAGACATAAAAGTGTTATCCACGATGGTGAGAATCCCATGTTTTTTAGCGAGACCACAAACCTTCTCCAAATCTGTCACATTCATCATGGGATTGGTCGGCGTCTCCAAATAGATCGCTTTGGTATTCTCCTGCAACAACGGTTCCAGATCGGTCTCACTGATATTGACTCCGGTAAACGCAATCCCGTTTTTCCGGCTGATCTGTTCAAATAATCTGGTAGTCCCACCGTACAGGTCCGTATCAACGATCAGGTGATCCCCCGGTTCAAACAGCTCCATCACTGCGGAAATGGCAGCCATGCCGCTGGAGAATGCAACTGCATCTGTGCCATTTTCCAGAGATGCTACCACCTTTTCCACATTTTCTCTGGTGGGATTCTGCGAACGGCTATAATCATATCCGGTACTCCTGCCTACACCCGGATGGGCGAATGTGGCGGTCTGATAGATTGGATAACTGATCGCACCGTACTGATCCGGCTTCTCGTCCTGTTCGATATGAATACATCGTGTATCAATATTACAACCCATAAATTTATCCCCACTTTCATGCTTAAACTCAAAAAATGCATGTAATCTAAGGTGATCTGATTACATGCATTATGGTAGCATCTTTTCTCTTTATTGAAAAATATATATAAATTACAACTGGTTATAGGTTAAATTTATAACAGAATATACCCACTTTCCACATGACGGATGAATAAATATTAACTCGTCTGCTTTTTCTCTTTTTTCTCCCGATACATGGACTCGTCTGCCTGTTCAATCAGCTTATCCACATCCATCTGAATATCCGCAGATTTCCATGCAGTACCGATACTGGCAGACACTGCTCTAAACTGTGCATATGAGGCGAACTCCTGATCCAGACATTGTTGCAGCTCTCTACGCTGCATCTCGATCTCCTCCGGTGTAAATGCTCCTTTTTGCACCACGAGGAACTCATCCCCGCCGATTCGTGCCAACAAAGATCCCCGCATCTTTTTGCGCAATACATCTTTGGTCAATACCAACGCCTTGTCTCCTGCCTGATGACCATATTGATCATTTACGCTCTTAAAATTGTCCAAATCAATATAATACATGACAAAAGCATCTTCCGCCATCTGTTCTAAACATTGATATAAATAACGCCGATTATAAAGACCCGTCAGAAAATCCGTGTTGGCATTGTGTATGATCATCTGCTCATAAACTCTCTCCTGCGTCACATCGTTTGCCACACCCACAGTCCCCATAACGGTGCCATCCAAATCAAACAATGGGGATTTATAAGTCTGGAACTGCCGTATCTCATCCCCGATTTTGACGTTTTCATCGAACACACAGGTCTCCTGCTTCTGCATCACCTCATACTCGGATTCCATACAGATATACTCGCCCTTGGCATACTCCTCCGGCTCAATATCCCATATATAATAATGTCCGCGCCCCTCGATCTGTTCCATCGTCTTATTGACCGCTTTACAAAAACTTTGATTGACTTTTAAATGGGCGCCTTCTTTATCCTTGTACCAAATCAAATGGGGCACACTATTGATAGTCGTATCCAGATAACTCTGTGTCAGCCACAGATCTTTTTGCAGTTTATAAGATTGCTGCCATTGATGAAAACGATGGCTGATCTCAGCATCAGACATAGGGAATTTCCAGATATCCGCAACCGATGCCCAAAGATCAGGGGATACTACATCCACCTGCCCGGCAGTCATGCACAAAATAACCTCTGCACCCGGTTTGCACACGGACATCAGGCGCGTCCATGCTTTCTCCACATCCATATTACTGAAATCTGCGATCACCAGATCTGCCTGTACTGACAGATCCTCCTCCAGATCCTGACTATCCAAAAATTCATGGGTAAACCTCTCCAGCGGCGAAATCTCCCGAATCACGTTTTTTGTCTCAGGATTGATATTCCATAAATAACAACAAATATTACATTGATACATCTTTTGTCTCCCATCCCTTCTTTTTCTGCTGATTGAACACAGGGAAAAAGCATACTTCTTTCTGACACGCTACTGTTAAAAGGACATATAACTCTCTGCCCTTTTAACTATGATACCATATCTATAATTCGGGTGTCAAAAACAACACGTTTCCCTTTTGACTTTCCCATTTTATAAAGATAACTCGTGGTTATCAGCGGAATAATCTGTTTTGCCGATTATGTCTGCCCTGTGTGTGCCACAAAAAATTTAAGAAAGGAAATCCGGCTAGAATTGCAGATTCCATGCCAGACAACTAGGCTTGATAGAAGGTCTTTGCTTTACGACGTTTCGATCAGATGCGCCTCGGAGGTTTGTCTGAAGCAGCATGCGACAGGTTCC
>JAUNIU010000164.1 GCA_030523265.1 Eubacteriales bacterium
CACCTTCGGGGGTGCCGCATACAGCATAGTTTCTTTGTGTGCCGCCGTATACACCTTCGTATTCCAGATAAAGAATTTTATTAAAATTTAGTATGACATAATCACCCGGATAATATATTCCGTTCATTTCTTCTATATCTTGGGCATTTAACATTTTGTTTATTATTTTGTAGTTTGGTATAATTAGATATAGGGCAAAAAGCATAGCGATCAGAACGATAATATGTCTCTTTTTAATATTGATATCCATTTTCAACTCATTTCTTACAATCATATAGTAATCGTTTCGTGGATTTAATCAGGCATTTTAGTAAAGCACAAAAAAGTCGTCATCAACTTCTCCATTAAGTCTATAGTGGACATCATAATATCCCATGATTTTGTTATTGTATTCTATTGTGCTATTGATCACTATACAACAGTAATCGTGATCTGGCCAGTTATGTGCCAGAAAAGATACATCGTTTACAGTAAGAGTTAAGTTTGTGCTGCTGTAGTTGACAAAGATCTTGTTAAATTCCTGGCAATGTTCTTTCTGGTATTTTTGAAATGTTTCCCAAAATGATTCGTTACTTTTTTCAATAAAATTATTGCTGATTATGATATCAGATAATGCATCAAATAACATGGATTCCCTCCTAATGAATCTTATTCATGATTCGAATAGCGGCTTCGATATGCATGATCCAGTGTCTGGAAAGTGGCATTGTGAGAAGTCCCCGTACATCCTTTCTACACCAGTAGTCTATAAGCCAAAAGGCCTTTTCGTCTGTACTTACAACCTGTAGTTCCAGAAGTTCATTTTTCTCCACCTGACTTATTTTTCGTTTTGTATCGGAATAAGATAAACTCTTCAAAATGGTATTTGTGCCAGAATATACCTCCTCTATATACGCATACAAAGCGTCCAAATTTAGTTGTTTAGAAAAATCGGCGATTTGCTCCTTGACTAATTCATTTCCTGTGGTAATGATGGGGGATGCAATGATAGTTTGATAATTCTTTTTGAAGAAAACTTGTGTATCATGACATATGAGAGTATGGGCAACAATATCCTCAATACGAAAAATATGCCATATAGAATAAGCGATTGTCTTGTTGTGGTAGCCATTTGCATTTATAAATGGTATAGCGCAGAACTCATCATTTGTTAATGTATTTTTGAAGTCAAGTAATTGTTGGAACAACTTTTTGCGAAGATCCAGGAGAGTACATATTCCATCCGAAAATGTAGGTTCTTTCTTTATTTGCGACTGCATAATCTTGTTTTGTTCCGACCATTGCTTATTCAAATTTATTTCCTCCCATGCTGCCTGACGCCTGATTTTATAGGCATAATTATAGCATACGTGGATATTTAAGTCATCTTATATATTTTAAAATGCTATGAATTAATGTTGGATAATGCTATAATCAAAGGTGTAGTTAGGGCATTGGTGGTATTTGAATAGGCTAGATGCTTCTGTGGGTATATGGAAAAATGAAAGGAAGGGTAGAAATGTATTATAGTTTTGTGATGGGAGTTGATAAATCAATCAACGAACTGGAAAAGGAAGGTTTTGAGATCGAGAAGTTGGGTTCTAGCTATTCCGTTTCGTTTCCGGAGGAAAAGGTTTCTATGTGGGAAGAGTTTATTGCCACGCACTTGGGAAAAGACTGTTGGAACGAATATCTGACCAGACATGGTGTGGTCTTTCTGTTTCAACTGGCAGATGGTATCAAACGATATGAACTTGAGGATTATGAAAGTGATGAGGTATTGCGTCTGTGCGAGAAATTGAGTCAATGTAAATTTGAATCGATCAAATCGATGCTTCTGGATAACAACTTTTATAAGGAAATCATAGAATCAGAAGAGTTTGGTATGGAGGATTTTGGACTGGAAATCTTTGGTATCGACGAAGATGGTGTGGAATATGTAGAAGAAGATAGTTGGGAGTGATGAAATGAAAGCACTTCTGGTAGCGATGAATGCGAAATATATTCATTCAAATCTGGGGATTTATAGTATTCGCGCATATGGAGTCGCACACGGGATTCCGGCTTCGGATTTGGAAATAGCAGAATATACGATTAATCAACGTTCGGAAGATGTGCTTGCGGATATTTATCGCAGACAGCCGGAATGGATTGGCTTTTCCTGCTATATATGGAATATCCGGGAAATTACAGAATTGGCAGTGGAATTACATAAGGTATTGCCAGATACTCCGATCTGGTTCGGTGGTCCTGAAGTGACTTTTCACGCGAACCAGCTTGTGAAACAGCATTCGTGGTTATCCGGTATCATGATTGGCGAAGGAGAAGCTACGTTTCTGGAATTATATCATGCATATGACAGTGGCAGCAGTTTGGAGCGTGTGGCCGGACTGGTGTATCGGGAGACACAGGATAGGGTGATACAAACCATGGAGCGTCCGAAGTTGCCGATGGATGACCTGGTGTTTCCGTATGCAGATATGGAGGGGTTGGCACATCGGATTATTTATTATGAGACAAGTCGTGGCTGTCCGTTTGGGTGTAGCTATTGTCTGTCGTCTGTGGATCGCCAGGTGCGTTTGCGAAGCATGGAGCTGGTGGAGAAGGAATTGCAGTTTTTCTTGGATCAACGGGTGCCACAGGTCAAATTTGTAGACAGGACTTTTAATTGTAACCGTCAGCATACCATGGCAATTTGGAAGTATATCTATGAACACGATAATGGAGTGACGAATTTTCACTTTGAGATATCTGCGGATTTGCTAAACGATGAAGAAATAGAGTATGTGAAGCAGTTTAGACCGGGATTGGTACAGTTCGAGATCGGTGTACAGTCCACCAATCCGAATACCATGCAGGCGATTCACCGGGTATGTGACTTAGATCGTCTGCGGAACCGGGTAGAGCGTATCCGTGCCGGGAGAAATATTCACCAACATCTGGATTTGATCGCGGGACTGCCTTATGAGGATTATGATTCGTTCCGGCAGTCTTATAATGATGTGCACCGAATGAAGCCGGACCAGTTGCAACTGGGTTTTCTTAAGATGCTCAAAGGTTCACCCATCGAAGGTCAGCATGATGCACTGGGAATTGTATGTCAGGAACATCCACCTTATGAAGTGCTTTTTACGCCGTGGCTGCCTTATGATGATGTATTGCGGCTCAAACAGGTGGAAGACATGACGGAGCGGTATTATAATAGTTTGCAATTTGAGGCAAGCAGACCATATTTGGAGAGCTTGTTTGAGACACCCTTTGATTTTTATCAGAGCCTTGGAGAATATTACCAGGAACAAGGGTATGCAGGTTTGCACCAATCCCGGTTGCAAAATTATGAAATTCTGTTAGAATTTCTATCAGAACGAACGGATGGAGACAGCCATATCCTGCGGCAGCTGCTGCTCTATGATTTATATGCCAGAGAAAACTTAAAATCCAGACCCGAATTTGTAGAGCACGCTTCGGGGGCAGACTGGCAGGAGAGAAGACGAAAATTTTATCAGAATCCCCTGTGGATGATGCAGTATTTGCCAGAATATCAAGGATATGATTGGAAACAGATGTTGCGTATGACACATTTGGAACCGTTTGATTTTGACATATTACAGTATGTATCGGGGAAAAAACTGATACAAAAGAATTGTGTGCTGTTATTTGATTATCGGCAGCGCAATCCGCTGAGCCATCAGGCAAGGATCGTAGATGTGACAGAAAGGGTATAATTTATGGCGAAACGAATGACAAAAAAAGAGCGGGAACGCGTGGCGAAGATACTGGAATGTCTGGATCTGGAATATACGACAGAATATCGGTGCTACTTAAACTATAACGAGCCGTGGCAGTTATTGATTGCTACGATTCTCAGTGCCCAATGTACAGATGCCAGAGTGAATATTGTGACGAAGGATCTGTTTCAGAAATATCCCACTCTGGAGGCATTCGCAGGTGCAGATCTGGCAGAATTGGAGCAGGATATTCATTCTACCGGGTTTTATAAAAACAAAGCAAAAAATATCATAGCCTGTGCAATTCGCCTGCTAGAGGTATATGGAGGTGAGCTGCCAAAGAATATGGAAGATCTGACTTCGTTAGCGGGAGTCGGACGAAAGACGGCGAATGTGATCCGCGGAAATATCTACCATGAACCCAGTATCGTAGTGGATACACATGTGAAACGGATCTCCCGCAAACTCAATTTCACAAAGGAAGAAGACCCGGAGAAAATTGAGATGGAATTGATGAAAGTTCTGCCAAAGGATCATTGGATTCTGTTTAATATTCATATTATTACATTGGGAAGAACGATTTGTACAGCTAGAAATCCTAAGTGTCAACAGTGCTTTTTGCGGGAATATTGTCCTTCTGCCGGAAAGTAATCTGTTTTAAGATAGGAACTTTCTCCTATTCGATAAATAACGTACCGCGATACAATGGGAGGTGAAGGAGATGCAGATTGCAATCTGTGAGGATCATGCAGAAGAGGCAGCGTGGTTGACAAAGATGATACATCATTGGGCAAAAAAGCGAAACGTGGAGGTGGAGGTATCCGCTTTTGCAGATGCAGAGACTTTTTTCTTTACCTTAGAAGATACGGTGTATGATGCGCTTTTTTTGGATATCATCATGCCGGGAGAGGATGGAGTGGCACTGGCAAAGCGATTGCGTAAGAGTGCTTATGATGTGCCCATTGTCTTCGTGACCGGAGAGAAAGAGTATGCGTTGGAGGGGTATGAGGTTGCAGCGGTGAACTATTTGCTCAAGCCTATGGAAGAGAAAAAAGTGTCGGAATGCTTGGATCGCATTTATCAGACAATGGATACGACGGAGCCGTTTGTCATATTACATACGGACAATACGGTAGTGAAAATACTTCAAAAAGATATTTATAAGATAGAAGTATTTGGACACAAATTGATTTATTTTACCGCGAAGGGGGAATATATGGTTAATTCCACTTTGAAAGTGGCGGAAAAAGAATTGGCGCAAGGGGATTTTATCTCCTGTCACCGTGGTGTATTAGTGGGATTGCGCTATGTGGATTCCATCGGCAGGGACCATCTGGTTCTGGCAGATATGGGGACGGGCTATCGGACGGAAGTGCCAGTGAGCAGGAGACTTTATAATATAGTCAATGAAGCGTTTATACAATATTATGTTTAGCGTTGGTATATGGAAGTAAAGTGAGGGTCGGACATGAAATTAGGGATAATCATCGGGGTGTTGTTGGTGGCTGTATTGGTTGCCAGCATTTTGATTGTAAAGGTGTTTATGCCACGACAGATTGTCAAGGTACTGGAGCAATATGGCAACGCCTTGACGCATCGTCAGTTTGAGGAGATACGCAATACCTATCGGGAGATGCGGGGATGGCGGCATGACTACAAAAATCATATGCAGGTGCTTAAAGGCTATGTGGAGCAACAGCAGTGGCAGGAGTGTCTGGATTACATTTTACAGATGAATCAGGATTTGAGTAATGTCGATCATGTGATCAAGACAGGAAATGTTATGGCGGATGCCATTGTGAATAGTAAAGTTTCCCTGGCAAAGACAAAAAATATTCAAATGGATGTGACTGCGAAAATCCCTGAGAATTTGCCGGTATCGGATGTGGAATTTTGTGTCTTGTTTGGCAATTTGATGGACAATGCCATCGAAGCCTGTGAGAAAATTGCCTCAACAGAAGACCGTTTTATTCGGGTATATATTGGAATGTTTAAGAAGCAGTTTTATATCTCTGTTACGAATGCAACCAATCATAAGAGCCGGGTAAAGAAATACTACTCTCTCAAAGGAGAGGGTCATGGATTTGGTTTGTGCCGGATCGATAAAATTATCAAAGAGAGAAATGGATATGTGAACCGGAAAGATGAACCGGGGGTTTTTGCCACAGAGATTATGTT